>CAISYL010000125.1 GCA_903889655.1 uncultured Alphaproteobacteria bacterium
GGGATCGGCGGCAAAGGCGGCGACCGCCTCCTGCAGGGTCTGCGGCAGGAAATGAATGCCGCGGGCCAGCCGCTCCTCTTCGCCGATCGTGTAGAGATTATCCTCGTTCGGCTCGCCCGGGTCGATCCCCTCGCGGATGCCTTCGAGGCCGGCGGCAAGCGCCAGCGTCGCGGCGAGATAGGGGTTCACCGCGCCGTCGGCATTGCGCGATTCGCAGCGTCCGCCGCCGGCCGGTACGCGCACGGAATTGGTGCGGTTGTTCGAGCCGTAGGAATTGAAGACCGGCGCCCACGTGAAATAGCTCATCGCACCCTGCCGCACGAGGCGCTTATAGCTGTTGACCGTCGGCGCGAAGGCGGCACAAAGCGCGGGGCCATGCTTCAGAATGCCGCCGATGAACTGATAGCCGATCTTGGTGAGGCCGAGCCCGCGCGGATCGTCCTTCGGATCGCAGGCAAAGGCGTTCTTGCCGGTCGCGAGATCTGACAACGACATATTGAAGTGAGCGCCATTGCCGGTCTTGTTGGCGAAGGGCTTCGGCATCATGGTCGCAAGCAGACCTTCTTCTTTCGCATAGTGCTTGGCCATGTCGCGGAAGAAGATCAACCGGTCGCACATGGTCAGCGCATCGGCATACTGGAAATCGAACTCGTACTGGCCGTTCGCATCTTCGTGGTCGAAGGAATAGAGATCCCAGCCGAGATCGTTGATGCAGGTCGCGACCTTGTCGAGCCAGGTAAACTGGTCCATGAAGCCACGCACGTCGTAGCAGGGCTTCACATACTTATCGTCGGGGTTCGGTACCGAAAGCGTACCGTCCGCATTCTGGCGCAGCACATAGATTTCGCACTCGATGCCGAGGTTGAAGCCGTAGCCCAGCGTCGCCGCGTCGGCGAGCACGTTCTTCAGCGCGACGCGCGTATTGAGCGGATAGGGCTTTCCCTGAAAGCCGTTGTCGGCAGGCATCCAGGCGACCTTGGGTTCCCACGGCAGCTGGATGATGTGATTGAGATCGGGGATCGAGGTGATCTCGTCGTCGTTCGGCGCCTGACCGAGACCGTCGAGCGCGTAACCGGTGTAACGCTCCGAGCCATGCGCCATATGCTCCAGATGGTCGATCGGCACGACCTTGCCCTTTGGCACGCCGTGGATGTCGACATAGGCGCCGATGCAATATTTGACGCCCTTCTGCTTCAGCTCCTGCATCAGCTTCTTGATGTCGGGGGTCGCGCTCATTTTCTTTCTCCGTATCGCAAGTTAAAGCTTCGCCGTTTGCGGAACGCGCTTTCGTCCGCATCGCGTGATCTCAAAGTGTCGAAGGCTCGTTCGGGGTGCGGTGAGCCTCAGCCGCTGCTTTCGAAATAGGAGTGATCGAGCGGGGGCTTTTCCTTCAGGCCCCGCAGGATCAGATCGCTCAGATCCTCGACCATCCAGTCGAACCAGAGCTTTCCGTTTTCGAGCGTCGCCCGGCTTGGGGTCCCGGTGACGCCGTTCGTGCTGGTGCGATTGACGGGGTGGGAAAAGACGAGACCCTCGGTGCGGTCTGGATCGTCCGCCGCCGTGACGAGATCCGGCCGCACCATGCCGGGCGCCGTCGCCAGCATCAGGGATGTCTCCGCATCGTTCGCGTGCCAGTCGTCGCCGTCGGCGAAGTGGAATTCGCGGATGCGCGGACTGATGGTCGCGGAATTCACCAGCGCCACCATCATGTCGTCATGCTCGGCGCGCAGCATCTCAAGCGCGCAGCGCAGGGGCGCGACATTGGTCACATGGGTGTTGACCATGAAAAGACGCCTGACGCCCGAGTGATAGGCCCAGTCGCCGATGTCCTTCACCAGATTGATCAGCGTGATCGGCTGGAGCGCGATGGTGCCTGCCCAGCGATGGCTGTGGCCGAGGGAGCAGCCGTAGAACATGGTCGGCAGCATGGGGACGCCGGTGCGTTCCGAGACCGCCTTGCAGAGCACATCGGCCAGCACGGCGTCCATGCCCGTGCCGAGATGCGGCCCGTGCTGCTCCGTCGCACCGACGGGCAGGATCGCGGCGTGGTTTGCCTTTTCCAGATCGGCGGGCAGTTCCGCCCATGTGCGTTCGGACCAGAGCATCGGCCTATTCCACATTGTCGCCGGCTTCGGCGAGCCGCATCATGACCGGATAGGGTTCGTCGCCCTCCTCCGTTTCGGCCTCGCTCGAATAGATCAGTTCCTCGAGCCGCGCCTTGGTCGCCAGGAATTCCTCGGAGATGAATTGTCCCATCTGGCGCGGGCGCGGCACCGGCACCTCGATCAGCTCCTGCACCTCGCCCGGATGCGGCTTCAGCACCAGAACGCGGTCGGCGAGATAGATCGCTTCGTCGAGATCATGCGTGATGAAGACGATGGTGATGTCGATCTTGCGCCAGATTTCGAGCAGATAGGCCTGCATGCGGGCACGGGTCTGCGCGTCGAGCGCGCCGAAGGGCTCGTCCATCAGCAGGATGCGCGGCTGGTTTGCAAGCGCGCGGGCGATCGCGACACGCTGCTTCATGCCGCCCGACAATTGATGCGGATAGGCGTCGGCGAATTTTTCGAGACCAATCAGTTGCAGCCATTGCAGCGCCTGACGCTCGGCTTCGAGACGGCCGGCATTGTTGACTTCGAGGCCGAACATCACGTTGCGCTTGACGGTGAGCCACGGGAAGAGCGTGTAGCCCTGAAAGACCATGCCGCGGTCGCGACCCGGGCCGCGCACCGGCTTTCCCTCGAGAAGCACCTCGCCCGTCGTCTGTGTCTCGAGGCCGGCGAGAATGCGGATCAATGTGGATTTGCCGCAACCCGACGGGCCGACGATGCAGAGGAATTCGCGGCGATGCGTTTCGAACTCGATGCCCTTCAACGCGACGGTCTCGCCCTTGCGCGTTTCGAACGTCTTGCCGAGCGCCTTCACCTTCAGGATGACGTCGCGCGACTTCAGCCGGTCGAAGCGCGCGCGCACCTCGTCCGATTGCTCGAGATAGGAAGGAAGCGTTTTCTGAGCGTTCATGTTCGCCTCCTCATGCCTTCGCCGTGCGATCCCAGGGGAAGAAACGCTTGCCGAGTTGGGCGAGCACGATGTCTGTGCCGAGACCGATGATGCCGATCATGAAAATCGCGGCGTAGACGTTCGGGAAATGCTGGTAGCGCGCCTGCTGGGTGATGAACCAGGTGATGCCGGTCGTCGTGCCGATGAGTTCAGCGACGATGAGGTAGGTCCAGGCCCAGCCGAGCAGGATGCGCTGGTCGCGATAGAGATCGGGCAGGATGCCGGGGATCACGACACGGGAGAGAAGCTGCAGGTTCTTCGTGCCGAGGGTCAGCGCCGCTTCGACCAGCGCACCGTCGAGCTTTCGCGTCGTGTTGGCGATGATGAGCACCTGCTGGAAAAAGGTGCCAATGACGATGACGGCAATCTTCGGGCCGTCATAGATGCCGAGGATCGCGACCGCCAGTGCACCGAAGGCGGGAGCCGGGAGATAGCGGAAGAATTCGATGAATGGCTCGGTGAGGCGCGAGATCGGCGAATAGGTGCCGCAGAGGATGCCGAGCGGGACGCCGAAGATCGAGGATATGACGAAGCCCCAGAAGATCACCTGGATGGAATGCCAGAGGCTCTGGTGAAGCCAGGGGCTGTCGCGCGATTCCGGCGGCGTCGTGAAGGCGGTGTAGAAGGCGCGCAGCACCTCGTCGGGCGCCGGAAGATAGATGGGATTCGCCGCCACGCCTTGTGGGAGGTCGCGGCCCTGAGCCTTCGCGTCGGCCGTTTCCTGCGCGAAGGTCGCGCGGTCGACGCGCATGTCGGGCTGGAAATAATCCACGCTGCCCGGATCGGTGATGAGAACCAGAGGGTGCCAGACGGCGGGCACATAGCTCACGACGCACCAGATGAGGATCGGCAGTACGAAGGAGAGAAAGCCGAGCAGAGATCTCGCACGCGGCGAAAGCTCGGCATGCACCGCAAACCATCTTGTCCGTGTCATGGCACCCTCGGGATCACGCGTACTCGATACTTACTTCAGCGCTTCGTCCGTCAGAGAGGGATCGATATAGGTATCGACGGGCTGCTTCACCTTGTAGACGGCGTTCTTCACATTGAAGTCGTCGGCAATGTAGGAAGAGCCGTAGAGAGACGCGAAACCGTCGGCCTTCACATAGGTCTTCTTGCCGTCTTCGAGGCTCAGAAGCTTCGTACCCTTGAGGAGCGGCTTATATTGAGCCGGCGTCAGGCCGACGCGGGCCGACATGATCTTCAACGCGTCAGGCTGGGTCTTCGGATCGTTGATATAGGCAACGACCTTGTTCCAGACCTTCATCAGCTTCACCCAGTCGGCGCGGTGCGCGGCGAGGCTCGTCGGATTGACGACCAGCACGTCATAGATGAGGCCCGGCTCCTGCGCCGAGGTGTAGATCGGCTTTGCGCCCGGCACGAGTTTCATCGCCATGCCGGAATTGGGCTGCCATGCGCCGATGGCCGAGACGTCGCCGGAGGCGAGCACCTGCGGCGTCGAATTGGTCGTCGTGTTGACCAGCGTGACGTCGGATTCCGACATGCCTTCCTTCTTGAGACCGTCGAGGAGCAGCAGATGCTCGACGAGACCGATCTCGATGCCGACCTTCTTGCCCTTCAGATCCTTCAGGCTCTTGATGCCGGGCTTGGCGACGATCATGTCGTTGCCGTTCGAATAGTCGGTGAGCATGATCATCACGCTCTTGGTGCCGCCGCCGCCCATGACGAGGGCGTCGCCATTGGTGACGAGATCGGCGTCGATCTTGCCGGCGGAGAAGGCGTCCATCGACGCGGAATAGTCGAACCACTGGAATTCGGCATCGACGCCGGCTTCCTTCAGCCAGCCCTTGTCGATGGCCACCTGCCAGGCGACCCAGCCCGGCCAGTCGCTATAACCGATCTTGAGGGTCGCGGCCTCGCTCGGGGCTGCCGACATCATCATGGCAGCCGAGAGGACCAGACCCGAAACCCAACCAAACCTTGTCTTGCGGCTCATCACAGTCTCCTGGGGTTGAGGAGTATTACGAAAAAGGAAAATCGTAATACCCATTAGCAAGGCATGTGCCAGCGGTGCGGAGTCGCGGAGAGCTGCAGTTTTTGGCCGGCCGGGGCGAAGCGATGCGGGGGCACCTGCGGCGGCTGCGCAGAAAAAAGGCTCCACGCGATGCGTGAAGCCCAATTCCTAATCAGCCGGCGTCTCGTCAGCCGCGAGCGGTGCCTCACCAGGAGAGGCGCAGGCCGGCCGTGAAGAGCCGATGATCCTCGATGCTGCCGAAGCGGCCGTCATAACGCGCAAAGACCGCGAGGCCGTCGCCCATCGCGTAGTCGAAGCCGGCGCCCGCGACCGCAATGTTCTGATCGCGCCGGTCGAGCGCGGCGGCATAATCCGCGCCGTCGGCGAAATGGCCCGTGGCGCGCGCGTCGCCGCTCCACCATTCGCGGCCGAAGCCGACATGAAGCGATGGCGTCAGCGACCACCGCGCTTCGGGATCTTGAACGCTCATGAGGAGCTTACCGTCGACGCCGACGCGCAGGAGGCCCGCCTGCCGAGCGTCGAGCGACAAGGCGGCGGCACCTCCGCCCGTTTCGCTGTAGCTGCTGCCCTCAAGCTGCTGCCAGGCAAGATTGAAGCTCGGCACGAAGGCCCACGCATCCCTGATCGCAAAGACATGCCCCGCCTTGAGGGCCGCGCCGTAATTCCAGAGGGAGGGCTCGCCCTTTGCCCTCTCCATGGTCGCATCGTCGGAAACGCGGCGTGTCGTCTCTTCCGTCTGGTAGCCGCCAAAAAGAGCGCCGTCGACGACGACGAAGCCGCAATGGCAGCTTGCATAAATGGCCGTCTGCCATGCGTCGATGCTCGCGCTGCCCGCGCCGCCGGTCACATCGGCATCGGCGGTGAGATAGCCCGCAGCGATGCCGACGCTCAACATATCGTCGGTCCACACGTCGCCGCCGATCGCGCCGCCGCGCGTCGTCTGATCGAAACCCGAGGAAACACCGACGCCGTCGCGACGATCCTGTTCATGGATGCCGGTCGCCCAGAGGCTGTGCCCCTGTCCCGCCTGACCCAGGACCGCGTCGAGGAAGGCGGCGCCGATATTCGCGCTGCCGATGAGAGCGGCGCTGGCCGTCGATGGCCGGGCGACCAGCAGCGTGACGCTGTTGGCGCCGTAGCTGTAACCGATGCCGTTGTCGGCGGTGAGGAAACGCCCGTTGATGCCACCCGTGGCGGTGAGGACGGTGAAGCTGCCGCCATCGACGCCCTGCAGATCCGTTTCGATGGTGCCGCCATCGATCGTGACGATACCCTGCACGGCAAGGAGATCAGACGCGCCGGGCGTCACTTCGACATGGAAGATCGATCCGGGATTGAAGGCGACATTGCCGATGACGGTGAGCGTGCCCGGAGAATTGCCGGGCGAGATGGTGCCGTTATTGACGATGTTGCCGGTGATGGTGCCCGCGCCGCCCAGCGCGGCGCCGGAAGCGACGGTGACGCCGCCCGCCGCATCGAGTGTACCGTTGACGCGCAGCGTTCCGGTGTTGATGTCGGCGGTGGCGGCGCCCGTCAGAACGGTGTCCCCCGTCAGGTTCCAGACGCCGGAAGCATTGACGGTCAGCGTTTCGAAATTCTCGAAATCGCTTGAGGCCGTGCCTTCGCCGGTGAAAGTCAGGCTGTCGGTATCCTCGCCGCCATCGACGAGACCCGTGACATGGGCCCCCGTCGAAAGCGTCAGCGCATCGTTGCCGTCGCCAAGATCGACGGCCTTCCCATTGGCAACCGAGAGCGTGCCCGCAATGGAGACGGTCTGGGTGCCCCATTGCCCGAGAATGCCGGTCGCGTTTTCCCCCGTCATGACGATCGACGTGCCGCGGTCGAGTGTGATCCCCGTTCCGCCGCCGGCCCGGATGGCCGTCCCGTCGTCCCCCGCCATCGAGATCGACGCCCGGTCGTGCAGCGCGACCGTGCCGGAATTGACCGCGACGCCGACCGTTCCATTGCTGTCGGCATGCAGCGATGCGTCATTCGAGAGAGAGACGTCGCCCGCGCCCTGAATGACGACGCTGCCCTCGATCAGCGCGTTGCCGGAAGCGCGGATTTCGCCGCCATTGCCGCTCATGATGACGGCCGTCGCACCATCATAGGTTCCCGAGAGTTTCGCGTTGCCCGATAGCTCGACCAATCCATCGTCACCGAAGACACGGATGCCGTTGAAATCACCGGCGATCGTCGCGTCGTCGCCGAGCGAGATGTGTACGCCGTTGCCTTCGACGGCAACCGCGTCGCCATTTTGTGCGTCGATGCCTGCCTTGTCCGAAAGCGCGAGGCTTCCGCCGTCGCCGATGATGTAGACGCCGACGCCGGCAAAACCGCTGGTCGTGATCGAGGCCTCGTCGCTCAATTCGATGTCCGTACCGTCGCCTTGCGCGCGTATGCCATCTGCGCTGAAGCCGTGGGTGACGATCGACGACGAACCGCTCATCGTCACCGTGTCGTCGTCACCGAAGAGATAGATGCCACGTGAATTGCTCTGATGGGTCTCGATACTGGCTTCGTCGGTCATGGTGATCGTGTTGCCGTCGTCATAGGCGACGAGACCATGCGCAAAGAAGCCGCTCGACGGATCGGCGCCCGTCTCGACCGACGCGTCGCCGCTCATGCTGATCGAATTGCCGCCGAGGCCGAGCCAGACGCCCCAGCCGAAATTACCCGTCGTCGAAATCCTGCCGCCCGTCATGACCAACGCGTTGCCGGTGCCGTAGAGATAGACACCGTCCGAACTCTGGCCATGCGTCGCAATCGTAGCGTCCTCATCGAGCGTGACGGTGTTGTCGTTGCCCTCGGCGAAGATGCCATAGACCGCGAAATCGTTGACGGTGATCGAGGACGTGCCCTTCATGTTGACGGCATTCTCGTTGCCCGCCAGGTAGATGCCGTGTGCGCCGCCACCGCTGCTCAGGGAAATGCCCGCGTTATCGTTGAGATCGACGATATTGGCATCTCCGTCGACCGCGATGCCGTGCGAGGCAAATCCGGATGTCGATATGGTGGCGTCGTCGTTCATGACCACGTGATTGCCGTTACCCTCGATGTCGATGCCGGGCGTGTAGTCGCCTGCGGCGGCGATGCTCGCGGCATCGTTGAGCGTGACGGTGTTGCCCGCGCCCTGAACATGAACCCCCGCCGAGTGAGCGCCGGCAAAGCTCGAAATGCCGCTATACCCACCCATCGTCAGGACGTTTCCGTTTCCCTGCAGATCGACACCTATGAAAGCGTCGGAGCCGAAGCTGACGATCTGCGCATGATCATTCAGCGAGACCTTGTTGTCGTCGCCGACAAAGCGCAGCCCGGCGCCGCTGACATTGAGTTTAACCTGGGCGTCGTCATTCATCGTCACGGTATTTCCGTTGCCCGACGCATAAACGCCCGTGCCTGTGTCGAGCGCGACCGATGAATAGCCGTTCATGGTCAGAGTGTTGCCGGCACCCAGGACGACCACGCCCGAGCCGTCGCCGAGAGCGATCGAGGCGTCGTCATTCATCGTCACGGCATTGCCGTCGCCTTGCGCGTTTATGCCGATCGATTCGGTCGCGCCCTCTATCGACGCCTCACCATTCATGACGACCTTGTTGTCGTCACCGTCGAGAGCAATGAGCGTCGCGCTGTCGGAGGAACTGCGAAGTTTTGTCTCATCGTTGAGCGTGACGGCGTTCTCATTTCCCTGAACATAGACGGCATTGAACCCGCCATATGAGCTGACAATGGAGGCGCCGCCATTCAACGTCAGGCTGTTGCCATCGCCTTCGAGCAGGACGCCCGTCGTGTCCTCGCCGAAATTCTCGACCTTCGCATCGTCATTCATCGTGACGATGTTGTCGTTTCCCTGCGCATGGATACCGATGCCGTCATTATAGGAGGAGACATAGGCATCATCGTTCAGCGTGACGGTGTTGCCGTCGCCGCCGGCAAGGATCATGGTCGCGTAATCGCCATAGGCGACGACCTGTGCGGAATAGTTGAGGGTTAAATGATTGCCGCCGCCCTGCATCTGGATGGCGGTCTGCCCGTCGGCGAAGAAATAGGTGAGGACATAGCTATTGTCGTCGAGCGTGACGTCGTTGCCGGTACCATCGACCGAAATGCCCGAGCCCTCGAAGCTCAGAATATTCGAGCTGTCGCTCATCTCGAGGGTGTTGCCGTCGCCGGTCGCGGCGATGCCGTCATGCCCCGCCCAGATATAAGCCTTGTCGCTCATCGCAATCGAGTTGTCGTCGCCGGCGAGCACGATGCCGTCGTCATTGTCGCCCTGTCCGTTGACGAGCGATTTTCCCTTCATGACGATCTTGTTGCCGTCGCCATCGGCGCGAAGGCCGGCATGGCCAGTATCGCTGCCGCTGTTCACATAGATCTTCGCAACTGTCGCGGGGCTCGCCGTGCCATCGAGTGTCACGAAACTGCCGTCCCGAACGGTCACTCCGTCATTGGCGCCGACCGAGAGGTTCGTCGTCGAATCGAGATCGACGGTGACATTGCCGCTGCCCGCCGCGGCCGCAACCGGCGTACTGCTCGAACCTGAACAGGTCACCGTATCGCCCGTTCCCGGCGCGGTCGACGAGCAGGCCGCTTCGGCGTTGCGCTCGAAGGCGAGATTGCCCGCGACCACGAGCATGGTGGTGCAGAGAATGCGCGCCCGGAACCGGCGTAATTCGAACATGATGTCTCCCCCTCCGACCGATCCTCGTTTCGCAGAGAGAAATCCGGCGAAACGGCACGCAGGATCGCTATCGTCCCGGCGCAAACCGGGACGTTTCCGCAAGTCGCCCTCGCGGATTGAATGCAGCGTCCTATCGTGTAACGTCAGGTTTAGGCATCGGCGTGAGCCAGATCAAATTCCTATTTTGGCAGTATCCATGCCTAAAGTTTTGGGGATATGCAGAACCATCGGAGCCTCGAAATATTCCGGACCGTGGTCGAATCCGGATCGGTCACGAGCGCGGCTGAGCGGCTGGGGATCACGCAGCCGACGGTGACGAAAGCCATTGCGGAATTCGAACGCGATTGCGGCTTCCAGCTTTTCGTCCGTGGGCGCCACGGCATGAAGCTCACCACCGAAGGCACACTCATCTATGAAGAGGTCTGCAGCAATCTCGATGCGCTGATGCGCATTACGCAACGCATCCGCGCGACGCGCGCCGGTGTGCAGGGCCTGATCCGCCTCGTCGTTCCACCGGTTCAGGACAAATTCGCCGAGGATGTCGGCCGCTTCTGCGCGCTTCATCCCGACATAAGAGTGCAAATCGAAATCGCCGCCCCACGCGACATCATTCTTGCGGTGTCGCGCGGAGAAGCGGATCTCGGCCTGCTGCCCGCAACGGCCGACGATCTTCCCTATTTCGATTATGTGACCGTCGCCGAGCGTTTTCTCGTCGTGCTTCTGCCGGAGACGCATCCGCTCGCCCGCCGAAACCGGATCGGCCTTGAAGATATCCGGAGCGAGCGCTTCATCCAGTATTCCGCCCACAATCCACTGGCGAACCTTCTCGAGATCGCCTTTCTCAGCACGGCCGTACCGCCCACCATCAGCTGCATGGTCTCGACCCAGCGCATGGCCGCCCTGATGGCGAAGGCGGGCGCGGGCGTCGCCATCGTCGACGATGGAACGGCGTATGATTTTCGAGAGGCCAGTCTCGTTGCCCGACCGCTCGATCCGCCTTTCCGCTGGCTGATGCGCCTCATCCGCCGCAACGAGGCGCCGCCGTCGCCGCCGATCAAGCTTCTGCTCGACTGGCTGAGCACGCAAATGAACCCGCATGGCGATGAAGTTCGCGCGAGCTGCTGACACCGACCGTCAGCGCCGGGGTTCCGACCAGTCGGTTGCCGTCTCCCATTCGCCATTTCCATCGACGCGCAGCCTGTGCAGCAATAGCGCATCGATCTCGCCGGTACGCGGCAGATCGTTGTCGATCTGATAGAGCAGGATCGCCCGCTGCGTGTCGGTATCGTAGACGCCCAAATCCCTTCCGGCCGGATAGCCCAGACGCAGCAGCCGGGTCTGCACCTCCGCAATACGATTCTCGATACGTCGACGTTCGCCATTTCGCTGTGCGGCAGCGGGGAGCAGAGAGGCTCTCTCGTAATTCTGGCGCGGCACCCAGATCACGGACGCACCCGGTTCATTACGAGCGATCCTCGTCGCCGGACGTGCGTCGGGGCGCGCATGATGCTTCAATCGCGGCATGGGGAGGGGGATCGGAACCGCCGAAGCGACACGTGTCTCAGCCTCAGCCTTCGTCGGCACAGACGCGGAAGAGGTGCGCGTATCCGCGACGCCGGCCAAGGCTGTGGGCAACGGCATCACGGCAGCTTCAGCCGAAGCCTTTTGTCCGGCGGCATCCGGCCGAGCGACAAACTCTCCGTGAACGATGGCGGCACCGGCCACGAACAATGCGGCCGAGATCGCCACCGTGGCCAGGTGCCGGCGCGACGGGGCCGGGGGACGCGGCAGCGACGCGGCGGCGTGACCGATGCCCGTCATGGAGGAAGACCAGGCCGCCGACATGACGGCCATGACGGCGCGGCGGCGTTCATGCGCCTGAGCCCGACGCTCCCGCCGGCTTAGCAAGGCGGCCTGACGCGCTTGACGGCGGCGCTCCTTGCCTTCCTGCTGCTGCCGGTAGAGACGTTCCGCGGCTTCGGAACGCTGCTTGCGTCCAGCCGCGCGTCTTTCCTGACGGCGCAACGATGCTCCTTCGCGCGCGAGGCGGCGGGCTTCCTTTGCCTCGTCGCGGCGGTGAGCCGCCAGTTGCTTTCGCTCCCGGCGCTTCGCGACGGCCGCTTCAGCCTGCTCCCGATTGCGCCGGGTCGCCGCTTCCTTCTGTTCGCGCCGGCGCTTTCCCTCGGCCTCACGGTCCCGGCGACGGGCCTCGCGCCGTTCCTGACGGTTGCGCGCGGCGAGTTCGCGCTTCTGGAGACGGCGCTGCCGCCAGACGGTCCAGGACGAGTGCGGCCGCTGCGGGGGCAACGGCGCCGACGATGGGCTTGCGGGGGAAGGAGTTTCCTCCTGCGGCATCAGGAAGGCCTCCGCCATTTCCTGCGGGGCGGGGGCTTCTTCCGGTGGCGGAGGCGCCGAGGCCATCGTGCCTGTTCCGGCGGATTCCGGCTGCTCGCCGACATGATTGCCGGCACTCTTGCTGATGCGGGCGAAGTCCTCATCCTGCCATGCAAAAGAAGATGCTCGGGCGCGCGGACCAGCCGGTGCGGCGGCATCGAAGGCGGCAAAGCCCTCATCCGCCGCGGCGGCTTTCCGGCCGGCCGAATGGCCTGGCGTCGTCACCTTGTCGAAATCGAAGAAAAAGGTTCCGGGGGCGGAGGGCAGCGGCGCGCCGCATTGGCGGCAGCGCGTTTCGTCTGCACCAATCTCAGTCGCGCAAACGGGGCAGCGCAGCGTTGGCGCGCCGCTCGACGCCTCGGTCATGGCCGAACTCCTCGCGTAATGTCATGCGTCCACCGTTCCCGCCCGTTCTCAGTGTCCCCAATTCCGGGCATGGGCGCTCGTGACCGCTTTATGATCGATGTCGCGAATGGCCCTTCCGCCGCCGCAGCTGCGCTGACTTAATGGGCGCGACGCCCGTGAACACCAAACCCCGGTCCGCCCGCCAAGATGCTTCAGAACTCCCCCTCAGTCCGGCGCCCCGGTCGCGATCTCCTTCCCGGTTTCGTCATCGCCATCCATCTCGGCCATGCCGCGCTGTCCGCCTGGTTCGGCTATCTGTCGCCCGATTCATGGACTTATCTAAGGCTTGCCAGAAGTCTTTATGGGCATGGCTATCCGAGCCTCGATCACGTTTATTTCGCGGTCTTCCCCTTCGGCTATCCGCTCCTCCTCGCGCTGGCCAGTCCGGGTCTCGACATCGTTCACACGATGATCGTCTCGAAATTCGTGAATGCATTTCTATGGATTTCGATCTTCTTCCTTTTGAAGCGGCTCGGCGCTCCGGCGCTTGTCGCCGCCGCGCTCGTGGTCACGCCCTTCGTCTTTCAGATTTCGGCGATGACCTGGTCGGAAAATCTGATGATCTTCGCGATGGTCCTGACGCTCGCCGGCATCGACGCCCTGCAACGGGAAAAGAGGCCATGGCCGGTGCGGCAGGCCCTGTTGCTGCTCGGCGGGCTTCTTGTCGGCATATCGAGCCGGTACATGTTCGGCTTTGTCATCGGGGCCTATATCGTCGCTTATGGAATCGCCTATCGACGCAAGATGCGGCACGAGACCCTCATCGTCCTCATCGCGACGGAGCTCATCTTCGCTCTTTATCTCGCGATCAACCTGCGATTGAGCGGATACACGACCGGCATGGCGCGCATGCCGAACACGGATGGAATCTCGTATCTGTCATTCACTTTCGCGCGAGCCAATTATCTGGCGATCTTCGCGGCGGTTCTGCCTTTCTCCTTCGTCGCGCTCATCGCCGGCAAGGAATGGCGGCTCTCTCCGCTGAGCCTGACGGCCGGCCTGATCGGGTTTGCCTATGTCGGAATTGTCGCCGTGCTGCGTCTGAGGAGTCAGTTCGATCCCTTCGACATAAGGCTGCTCGGCCCCGGCTGGTTCCTAATCGCCGTGGCGATCGCGCTGGCCGCGCATGAAGGCGTGGAGCGCGGTATGCGGCGGCTCGCGACGGCGGCGCTTGTCGCCCTCGCCTTGTGGTCGGGCTACGCGGTCCATAGCGCCGACGCGATCGATCTTGCCGCCGCGCATCAGCTATGGACGAGCCCCGTCGCCGCATTTCGCGATTATGCCGATGCTTTCGACGCCGGCGAGGATACGGAAGCTGTGATCTCGATCGAGACGCCCTCGCCGCGGGCCACTATCGCCGGCGACGACAAGCTTTACTATGGCGAGCTCGACGTCATCACGCCGGGGAGCGCACCCTTCCTGCCGCGCGAGACGCTTGACGGATTCACGACCCGTCTCCGCTCGTCTGAGATCGACATCGCCCATTGCGCGATCGATTTCTCCCGCTTCGCTTCGGAGGACGATCTGTCGGACGTGCTCGACGACGACTACCGGGTGAGCTTCGTCCGTTCGGAGCGACGCTTCGACCCCGAACTTGCCGACAGGTTCCAGCGTATATTCCACGCGAAAACGCTCGTCCCATGCACGGCCTTCCTGGATGCGGAAAAGAGCGTTCGCTGACCTGAACCCGGTCAGGCCGCGAGAAGCATCGGGCAAAGCTCCTCGACGAGCGGAAGATAGTGACCGTGACAGGTGATCGCCTCGGCGACCAGCCCTTGCTCAAGAAGCCTGCGGCCGCGCCAGTCGTAACGCAGGACCTGATCGACAGCCGGCGACGGCAAATGGCTACGCGCGGTCAGGAAATGCTCCTCGCCGGCACGCGACACGGCCAGATCGACGTTTTCAGGACCGAGCTGTTCGGCAAGCGACGTATAGATGCCGAAGGCACGACGTTTCATCTCGTGTTCGTCCGGCGTCAGCGCCACGATTTCGCAACTCGACCGGAGGGAACCGGGGGCCCGGAGAACTTCATAGACCTCATCATCGGCCTTGCGCTGATGGATCAGCGGCACCTCGAAGATCGGCAGCGCCGAATGTTCGAACGCCGCGCGCACGATCGGAAGCGCAACGTCGTGAAGCGGGTTGTAGAACTCGATCGAGTCGCAATAAATCCGGTCGACATCGAGATGCTTCGCAATCGAGGCGACTTCATTCGCGAGCGCCCGGAAGCTGCCGGTATCGTGCTTCAGAAGCGCGTCATAGAGGGAACTCTCCGGCACATCGAGCCAGGCGACATCCGCCAGATCAACAACGGACCGCAGACTTTCCTCGCTCTGCTCCACGCGCTCCCGGGCGCCGCCGTCGGTCAGGAAAATGATATGTGGCTGAATACGGCGTACCGATCCCAGAATCGCCACCTCATGATTCGGATGGCTGAAAACCATCAGACTGCGCTTCATCCCCCGCCCCTTTTTTGAACAACCCCGTCAAAATACGGTAGAAGCTTTTCCCAAAGACAACAACTGCGGTGGCGTCGCGATGAAGAGCCCGACCCCCCTACGTATCGCATTTTACGTGGGCTACTACGCGTCCGGCGACGGCATAGGTCGCGTTCTGGAGCGGCAGATCGCGGCGCTGGAAAAACTCGACTGGGCGGCGCCCGTCGAGATCAGGATATTCTGCGAGGAAACCGATTTCAGCGATCCGCGTATCCATCGCCAGCACAAGCTCAAGCGACTGCTTGCCGATCCCTTTTTCAAGCAGGCCGATCTGCATGTGTACGCATTCGGCTGGCACTACAAGATGTTCGATACGGTCCGGATTGCGTCAAGACGGAGCCGCAGCTTCGTCTTCTTCCACGGCATCACGCCGGAGGCCTGGTCGCCGCATCCGAAAGGCTCGCGAAAGTCATTCGAGCAGAAGCGCAATCTTCTTTTTGCGGATCGCGTCGGCGTCGCCAGCCCTTTTGCGCGCGACGATCTTCTTGCCTTCGGCGTTTCACCGGAAAGGGTGACGATCCTGCCGCTGCCGCTTTTCGTCCGACCGGCACACGCACCGGTGAAACAAACAGGTGGCCCGGTCGAACTTCTGCATGTCGCGCGGCTTTCGCCGAACAAGGGAGCCGTCGACCTTCTGAAGGCGCTCGACGCGGTGAGCCGCCGGGGCACATCCTTTCATCTGACGATCGTCAGCGGTGTGAACGGGGCGACGCCATCCGTTCTCGAAGAGGTGCGGCATTTGATGAAGGAGCCGTCGCTTGCCGGTCGCGTCGATCATGTCGACCACATCGACGACGACAAGCTGCTTTCAGCATTCTATGAAAAAGCGGATGCGATCGTCCTTCCTTCCTATCACGATGCCTATTGCCTGCCCGTGCTCGAGGCTTTCGCGCATGGCTGCCATGTCATTGCCTATGACTCCACCAATCTGCCCCACGTCACCAATGGCTTCGGCACACTCGTGTCGACGGGAAATGTGGAGGGACTGAGCCAGGCCGTCGATCGCTTCGTCCGCGAAATGGAAAAGGCGCGTCGCGATGGGGATGACGCCCGTATCACAACGGATAGCGGGCCTGTTCCCCTTGCAGCGCATCGGCAGCGCATCGAGGCCTATGCCAACGGTTTCAGCGAAGCCGTATTCGAGGATCAGTTTCTCGACGAGGTCCGGACCCTTCTCGCCGCCCGGCCCGGACAGGGGCGGCTTCTCGCACGCATGAAACGATTGTTGGAGTCGGGCTGGAAGAAGGCCTGATCCTCTAGGCCTCGACCGCGCCGGGCCTGCCGCTCTCGACGACAAATGTCTTCAGCGTCGAGAGCGTGGCATTGGGGTCGGTCACGTCCGAAATTGCCTGCAGCTTCGTCGTCATTCTGCGCGCGTCGAGATCGACCGAGACATAGCCGCGCTTGCGGCTTTCGAAGAAGCGCACATGCGGATTTTCGGGGAGCGCCGTTGCAAAAAGCTCATAGGGCGGCGGTCGCGAACTGATCGAGGTTCCGACGAACTCCGTCGCCACGGTCGGCGAGCGCGGGTCGTCGAAGTCGGGTTTCAGGTCGTTGGTCCAGAAGCAATGGCTGTCGCCGCCGATCACGACCGCGTTGTCGACATGTGCGTCATGTATATGCTGCAGCAGCCTCGTGCGATTGGCGGGGTAGCCGTTCCAGTCCTCGACCCAGTAGGCGGTCTGGCCCGTCTCGTCCTTCTGGGCGAATTTCGCCATCAACACATCCTGCGCAATGACGTTCCAGCGTGCCTTCGATCCGGAAAGCCCGTCATAGAGCCATTTCTCCTGCGTCGTTCCCATCATCGAGCGAGTGGCGGAAAGACGTTCGGGACAGCTTGCATCGGTTTCCAGATGTCCGCCGCCCTTGTTCGGCGGGCCGTAACAGGCTTCACGCGAACGATATTGCCGACCATCGATCATCGAGATCCGGACGAGATCGCCGAAAGCAAAGCGATCGTAAAGACGCATCGACGGCCCATGCGGTGTCGACAGCGCGGGCCGAACCGGCATGTGCTCGTAAAAAGCCTGATAGGCGGCAGCGCGGCGCAGAAGGAATTTTGCCGGGTCCTCGAAGCTCGGCGACCATTCGCCGGCATAATCGTTCTGGACCTCGTGATCGTCCCAGGTGGCGAGCGAGGGCGCCACGGCATGCACGCGCTGCAGGCTTTCGTCGAGTTTATATTGCGTATAACGGTTTCGATATTGCCGGAGCGTCCGCGCCTCGACGCCGTCGCTGTGTTTACGCACGATCGGATGCTTCGTGTCGATGCTCTCGTAGATGTAGTCGCCGAGAAAGATCACGAGATCGGGATGCTCGTCGGCCAGATGCCGATATGACGCGTAATAGCCATGTTCGTAATTGGAGCAGGATGCGAAGGCGAACCGCAACCTGTCGAGCGTTGTGCCCGGCGCGGGCAAGGTCATGGCGCGACCGACGCGGCTCGACGCATCGCCGGAGGTGAAGCGATACCAATAAGGACGTCCGGGCTTCAGGCCGCCGACCACCTCGTGTACCGACCAGGCAAAGCGCGGCTCGGCCGTCGCAATGCCCTTGCGCACCAGCCGCGTCATCGCCTCGTCTTCGGCGATCTCATATCCAACGGGGACCGTGCCGCCGCTCATGCCGCCGGGCATCGCGGGGTCCGTCGAGAGCGGGTCCGGCACGAGCCTCGTCCAGAGGACGAAACCGTCGGCCGAGGGCGCCCCCGACGCGACGCCGAGACTGAAGGGATTGCCCTTGCTCCAGTCCGGCCGACCGCCGGCGAAAGCGCGCCCGACAAGCGAAGGGCTCGCTAAAGCACCAAGCGTCAGGGCGCTGGCGCCCTGAAGGAACGAGCGGCGCGACGGCAACGAGCCATTTCCAATTCGACGCATCATCGACGACCTTTCTGTGGAAAGGAGAGCATATCGAATGTCGGCGAATGTCGTGTGAAAGAGAAAACTCGGGGCCGGACGGTCGATCCCGCAGCTTGCCTGTACACGCAGCTTCGACGAAGGGTTGCAGAAAGACGAATCTCTCGAAGAGGTTGGGGCTGCTCGCGCGAGCGGCCTGGCTGCGGAATCTTTTGTCCACGGCCCGACGGCGCGAGTCTCAAATTGAGCAGTCATATTGACGTCACATCGAGCCTCCGGCGACGCACAAATATTTTTCACACATTTGCTGAAACTGCGATTTTACATTTGCTTCTTCGGCTGGTCCTTTAATAGTTTTTGATGGAAGTGTTCGCGTTTACCTTGGGGGGTAATCATGAAAAGTTCGATCATATTGCCGTCTGCGCAGGCTCTGCGCGGCATGACGCTCGTTGCTGCCGGGTTCCTTCTGGCGCCACAACAGGCGAGCGCAACACCCGTGGAATATGTCAGGGTCTGCGACATGTATGGCGCCGGCTACGCCTACATCCCCGGCACCGAACAATGCGCTGACACCAAACCACTCGGGTACAAAGTCGAAACCGAGGCCGGTACACTGACCAATCTCCAGGGCTCGCAGACGACCGTCTATGGCGCGAACGGCTTTACGGCGGGCACCGGCAGTTCCGCATTCGGCAATGGCGCTTACGCGGGTGGTGATCCGAACGCGCCGATCCCGATGGCTCCACCCGGCGATCCAAACTACGATCCGACCAACGATCCAGATTACGCTGCGCTCTACGCGACCAATGGCGGCTATTGGCCACGCGGCACCGGGCCCGGCGAATGGCCGGCGACACGCTATCCCTATTCGAACTTCCAGAATGGCGGAGCGACCGCCGTCGGCGCAGGCGCGCGCGCAGGCGCCGGCGCGGCCGGGCAGACCAACGCCACCGCGGTCGGTCAGGCGGCGAGCGCAAACGGAGCCAATGCGACATCGGTCGGACAGGGCTCGGCGGCCAATGTCACCGGCGGCACCGCTGTCGGCCAGGGATCGAGTGTAACGGCGGCGGGAGCCGTCGCCATCGGCCAGGGTTCGGTCGCCGATGAAGTCAATACCGTGTCGGTCGGGTCCGAGGGGTCCGAACGGCGGATCGTCAACGTCGCGGCCGGCGTGATGGGCACGGATGCGGTGAACGTCGACCAGATGAATGCCGCGATCGCAGCCGCGACCGGCTCGACGGGAACGAACAGCACAGCCATCGGTACCGGCGCCACGGCGACCCAAACGGGCGGCACCGCAGTTGGCTACGGTGCGACGGCGAGCGGCGACCCGACGACGGCGGTCGGCTTCATGTCGACGGCGAGCGGCACGGATGCCAACGCCTTCGGTGCCTATGCCACGGCGACCGGCAACAACTCGACGGCGCTCGGCGCCAATTCGCTGGCTTCCGCCGGCAACAGCGTCGCGCTGGGCAACAGCTCAGTCGCCGCGCGCGGCGCGCAGACCGCCTATGCCGCCTATGGGCTTTCGGCACCGCAGACGTCGGCCGGCGAAGTCTCGGTCGGCACGGCGGGCGCCGAGCGGCAGATCACCAACGTCGCCGCCGGCAGCGCGGATACGGACGCCGTCAACGTCGCACAGCTTCGCGGCGCCACGGCTTACGCCAACGAGCGCTTCGCCGGCCTCGAGAACCACGTCAACGACGAGATCGGCGATGCCAAGGCCGGTATCGCCGCCGCCCTGGCGACATCGAGCCTCATTCAGGCGACGACGCCTGGACGCAACGTCATCACCGGCGGCGTCGGCGTCTGGAGCGGCGAGACGGCGGCCGCCGTCGGCATCTCGCGGCGCTTCGACGAGAACTGGACGCTGAAGACCGCAGGCACCGTCACCGGCCGCACCGGCGTCGGCCTCAACGCCGCGATCGGCTACGAATTCTGACGGGCATGCATCTGCCACGCATGTTGCGCATTCCGGCCGTTCTCCTTCTCACGGTGGTCATCGCCGCCGGATATGCGAGCAGTGCTGCGGCGGCGGAGAAACACGTAAAGCCGCTGTCAATCGAGCGAAGCGGATTGCTGATCCTCATCCGCAGCGCCCTGACGGCGCTCGATCAGGCGAACAAGACCGGCAATTACACATTGCTGCGCGATCTCGGCGGGCCGGCCTTTCAGGAGAACAATGCGACCCGGCTCGGCGAGGTTTTTGCGCCGCTCCGCCAGCAGAAGGTCGATCTCTCGTCCGTGCTGGTTCTCGAGCCGCTTATCACTCTCGGCCCGCAGATCGAGGGTAACGGCATCATGCGGATCGGCGGATCGTTCCCCACCATTCCGCGCCAGATCAATTTCCAGATCGCCTACCAGCCGGTCGGGCCGGTATGGAAGCTCTACGGCATCTCGGTCACGACGAGCAATCCACAACCGACGCCGACCACGCCGCATCCCTGACCGCGATCAGGCGTTTCTGAGATACCAGCTGAAATCGAGGTCGCTGACGGCAGCGAAGAAGCGGTCGCATTCCGCTTCCTTGATGGTCAGAAAAATATTCGCGAAGCCCTCGCCGAGCCGCGCGCGCAGGAAGTCCGACTGTCGCGCGACCTCAAGCGCCTTCCACCAGTTCATCGGCAGCGTCGCTTCCTTCTGGCCGTAGCCGTCGCCGACCACGGGCGCGCTCGGCTCGATCTTCTTCTCGATTCCCTCCGCAATGCCGGCCAGCACGGTCGCAAGCGCGACGTAGGGGTTCGCATCCGCCCCGCAGACACGATGTTCGAGATGGCGCGTCTCGGGCTTTCCCGCCGTGACGCGGAGAGGCACGGAGCGATTGTCGACGGCCCAGGCGGGCGCGAGCGGCGCGTAGGAATTCTTGCGGAAGCGCCGGAAGGAATTCGCATTGGGTGCGAAGACCGCCATGCTCTCGGCCATGGTCGCCTCGAGGCCGCCGATCGCGTGGCGGAGATGCGGCGTGAGGTCGGCGCCTTCGCCGGCGAAAAGATTGTGGTTCGTGCCGTCGGACAGCGAGACATGGACGTGCATGCCGCTGCCGGAGAGTTCCGCATAGGGCTTTGCCATGAAGGTCGCGACATAGCCGTGGCGTTCGGCGACGCCTTTCACGAGGCGCTTATAAAGGATGGCATCATCCGCCGCGCGCATCGCATCGGCGCAATGGGCGAGCACGATTTCAAGCTGGCCGGGCGCATATTCCGAAATCAGCGTGCGGGCGGGCAGGCCCATCTTCCTCGCGCCGGCGAAGACGTCGTTCAGAAACGGCGCGAAATCCTCGAGGTCCTGCATCAGATAGGCCTGAAGATGCGCGGGCGCGAAGCCGTTCGGCGCGGCCGGTGGCTTCGGCCTGCCGGCGAGCGCCGCTTCGCGGTCGATCAGGTAGAATTCGAGTTCGATGGCGACGACCGGCGTCAAACCTTTCGCTTCCAGCGCCGCGACAGTGCGTGCCAGCGCATGGCGCGGATCGGCCGGCGTCGGCGAACCATCGCGCTCCCAGGATTCGAGAATGAGCTGCGCCGTCGGCACATCGTGCCAGGGCGCATGGGTGATCGTACCGGCGACGGGGAAACAGGGGCGATCCGAATCGCCTTCTTCCCAGACGAGCCCGGTTTCGAGAACATCCGCCCCCAGAATATCGAGCGACTGGATCGAGCAGGGGAGCGGCCGCCCATCGCGATAGGCGGCGAGCAATTCCTCCGGCCTGAGTACCTTGCCGCGCGCGACGCCGGACGGATCGGTCAGGAAAGCCTGGATCTGGACCGTCTCGGGATGAGCGGCCAGAAAATCCGCCGCTTCCGTTTCATGCGCACGCGTCATTTCAGAATTCCTTTTCGCCGCAGAGGATCGACAAGGCATCGCCGAAAACGGCAACGAGCCTTGCGACATCGACGTCCGTCGTCGTCGGTGCGACGAGGGTCATGTTGTGGAACGGCGTGACCAGCACGGTCCGGTTCAGGAGAAAGAGATGGATCGCACGCTCGACGGCATGGTCGATCGCGGCGGCGGCCTCCGCGCCGCTTTCGAGCGGACGATCCGAAAAGACGAGTTCAGCGCGGGCGCCGATCTGCGTCACGCTCCAGGGAAGCTTATGTCGCGCGACTTCGGTGCGCAGACCTTCGGCGAGTTTCTCGGCGAGGCGCGTCATGTGCCGATAGGCGTCCGGCGTCATCACCTCTTCGAGGCAGGCGCGCATGGCGGCAAGCGCCAGCATGTTGCCCGACAATGTCGTGCCAATGCCGGAATAGCCGGGCGTCTTGGTTTCGAGAGCGCGCGCCATCTCCGCTTCGACTTTGGCCGTGAAGCCGAAAACCGCCGTTGGTAGACCGCCCGCGACGGGCTTGCCCAGCACGAAGAAATCCGGCTCGAGATCATGTGCGCGGGTGAAGCCGCCGGGACCGGTCGAGATCGTGTGCGTTTCGTCGAGGCAGACAAGCGTGCCGTAGCGCCGCGCCGCGGCGAGCAGCGCTTCGATGAAGCCTGGCTTCGGCAGCACCATCGCCGTGTTGGTCAAGGCGGGTTCGGTGAGGATCAGCGCGATGTCGCCGGCGGCGAGAAGCTTCTCCACCGCGCCGAGATCGTTGAAGGGTGCGGCGATGCTCGTCGCGGCGATGTCCTGCACCTGGCCGAGCAGGCTCGGCTTCATTCTGGTCGTCGCGCCATCGAGCTTCACGAAGGCGTCCTCGACCTGGCCGTGATAGCAGCCGTCGAAGACGAGGATCTTGCGCCGACCGGTGATCGCGCGCGCCCAGCGCACCACGGCGCGGTTTGCGTCGCTTGCCGTTGCCGTCACCTGCCAGAAGGGCAAACCGAAATGACCGGCGAGAAGCGCGCCCACTTTCGCGGTCAGGTCCGAAGGCAACATGGCGGTGAGCCCGCGTACCGCTTGTTCGGCGATGGCTTTCGCGACCGGCGCCGGCGAGTGGCCGAACATCGCGCCCGTGTCGCCGAGACAGAAATCGGCATAGGTGTGACCGTCCACGTCGATCACGGTGGAGCCTCGCGCCTCGCGTACGAAAAGCGGGAAGGGCGTCTCCCAATCGAGCATCCAATGGAGCGGCACGCCACCGGGAAAATGCCGTCCAGCCTCCGCGGCCATGCGCTGCGACACAGGATGCCGTTGGGCAAAATGCGCGCGTTCGGCTGCGATCATGACTTCAGCCCTGCGCCTGACATCGGGCGGCATCGACATGGGGAGAAACTCCGGCAAAGAAGACGGAGACTTCTTAGCCCAAGCCAGACGCGCCGCCTAGAGACGCTTGGGCGCAGGTCTCCCGTATCGGGCCTGCCAGAAACGGCGAATTAGTGCGAGCCTTTTGCAACGATCTGGCCGTAAAGCTCAGGGCGGCGATCGGACCGGTAGGGATAGGTTGTCTCGGCCAATTTCCGCGCCTCGCCGCTTATCTCGGCAACGATCAGGGCTTCGCCGGCACCCGCCGAAACCAGCGCCTTGCCGTCCATTCCCGTGATGCAGGAGCCGCCCAGAAACGACATGCCGTTCTCGACGCCACAGTGATTGCAATAGGCGATGTGCATCTGGTTCTCGACCGAGCGGGCGGGCACGATGAAATCGGGGACGCTGACATATTCCGGCGTCAGCGCAGTTGGAATGAGAACAAGGTCCGTGCCGCTCAGGGCGAGGCTGCGCACGGTTTCGGGAAATTCGACGTCGTAGCAGATGAGCAGGCCGACCTTGAAGCCGCCGAAAGCGAAAGGCGGCTCCAGCCGTTCGCCCGGCTTGTAGACGGCCCGCTCGTCCGCGCCGAAAAGATGCGTCTTGCGGTAATGCGCGAGCGATGCGCCGTCGGGACCGATGACCTGCGCGGCATTATAGACATCCGCGCCGTCGCGTTCCGCATAGCCATAGACGATGGCGAGACGGTTTTCCCGCGCGATGCGGGCGATGTGCCGGGCGGCAGCGCCATCGCGCGGTTCCGCCAGTGTCCGGGCGGCATCGCCGATATTATAGCCGCAGAGCCAGCACTCCGGGCAAAGCAGGATCGAGGCGCCGGCCGCGGCCGCAGCCTTCGCGGTTTCCTCAAGCGCGGCGAGGTTCGCCGCGACATCACCCGGAAATCCAACTGTCTGCCAAAGAGCAATCTTCATGATGCATGATCCTGAACGCCGGAGCCCGTCCGGTCTCAAGGGGTGAGTTCCGCGATCTCGCGGCGGAAAGGCAGCGCGCCTTCGGGGAGCGGCGGTTCATCCAGCTCTTCCGCATAGCGCCTCCCCGCATAGACCGCATGGGCGATCGTCGCGGGTGCGAGTGCATCGCCGATGGCCGTCACGTTCTCGATGCCGGCGTCCGCCCAGTCGTCGCGCCGCGCGAGGAGATCGAGATAAAGCCGCTCCTCGGGAAGCCGCCCCGTCACCAGCACCACCGACGCCGCTTCCATTTCCTCGATCCTGCCGGTGAAGACACAGGAGGTCCGAGCGGTGTCTGCGGCAATCGCGTCGAGCGAGCGGAAGGTCGCGATGTGCACGCCCTTTTCGAGGAGGCGTTTCTGGATGAAATGCTGTTCCATCGTCGCGCGCGTCCATGTCGAGGCTTCCGACGCCGGCGTGACATAGGAGACGTCGAGACCCTTCGCGGCCAGCAGCTCGGCAATCACGCCTGCCATGTAATAATGATCGTCGTCCCAGACGACGACCGGGCCGGACACTGGCAGACGCCCGTTGAGAATGTCGGTCGGCGAGAAGATTTTCGCATCGGCTGCGATCGGAATGGGCCTGGTATGCCGGTGGCCGACGCCGTCGCTGCGCCATGTCGCGCCCGTCGCAATGACGATGCGCGGCGCTTCGAAACCGAGGATCGTTTCGGCGTCGAGCCTGCTGTCGAAATAAACGGACACGTTGGGAAGCTTGTGGAGCTGGCCCTTGCGATATTCGGCGACGCGGCCCCAGGCCGAAAGACCGGGCAGACGCGCTTCCTTCGCGACGCGCCCGCCGAGTTCCGTGCCCGCTTCGGCAAGACTCACCTCGTATCCACGCTTGCCGAGGGCCTGCGCCGCTTCGAGCCCGGCAGGTCCGGCGCCGACAATCAGCACTGGCTTTTCCGATGTGCGCGCGCGGATGCGTTCCGGATGCCAGCCCTTGCGCCACTCTTCCGCCATGGTCGGGTTCTGCGTGCAACGGATCGGCGATTGCGTGAAGTCGCCCGAGACGCAGATGTTGCAGCCGATGCACTCGCGAATGTCTTCGAGGCGGCCTTCGCGGATCTTGTTCGGCAGGAAGGGGTCGGCGATAGACGGTCGCGCGCAGCCGATCATGTCGAGAATGCCGCGCTTGACGAGGCTTACCATACGGTCGGGCGAGGTGTAGCGACCGACGCCGACGACGGGTTTCGCGGTCAGCCTGCGAATGCCGGAGATGAAAGGCTCCTGCTCGCCTTCCTCGCCGAAACGCGAAGTGCGGCTGTCGTTTTCCCACCCGGCCAGCGTCACGTCCCAGAGATCGGGCAGATCGGCCATCAGCCCGATCATGTCCTCGACCTCTTCGCGGTAAAGGCCTTCCTCGCCCAGCAACTCGTCGACCGAAATACGGCAGGGAACGGCGCAGGTGTCGCCGACCGCGTCTTTCGTTTCCATGATGATTTCCCGCAGGAGCCGCGTGCGGTTTTCAAGCGAGCCGCCATATTCGTCGGTGCGATCATTGTAGCGACGCGACAGAAAATGATGCAGGAAGCCGAGGGCATGCGCTGCATAGACATAGACGAGATCGAAGCCGGCGGCCTTGGCGCGACGGACGGCGGCGAGATGCCATTTCCGGAGATTGCGGATGTCGTCCTTGTCCATGCGTCGCGCCTGAACGGGATCGTAGGTGAAGGTCGCGACGGGCAGATGGCTCGGCCCCATCGGCACTTCGCGCGAATAGAGGTTCGGCCCGTTCATGCCGTTATAAGCAAGCTCGATGCCGGCAAGACTGCCATGCTCGTGGATATTGTCGACCATGCGTGCGAGAGCGGGAATGTCGCGGTCGTCCCAGAGCCGCAGCTCGATGAAGGGCGTGATGTCGGACGAATGGTGGAATTCGACCTGCTCGGTGCAGACGACGGCCCATCCGCCTTCGGCCTTGACGCCTCGCATATGGGCGAGCGCCGTCGGATCGCGATAGCCCATGCCGTTGCAATGCGGCACCTGATAGAAGCGGTTGCGCGCGACCACGGGGCCGATGGCGACGGGCTCGAAGAGGATGTCGTAGCGGGACGTTTCGGCCAGCGCGGCCGACGGGGCAGCCGATTTCAGGTCAGGCAATTTGGATCTCCCGCCGCTGTTGCGAAGGCCTGACCGAGACTAGCCGATATGCGGCCCGGCTTCGACGAGGCTTAATGTTCTTCGTCGATCTCGTCATGGAGAAGGCCGAGAATGCGGCGCTTGAGCTGGATGAATTCCGGCTCCATCACCAGGTCCATGCTGCGCGGGCGCGGGATGTCGACCCTGATGTCGGCCTTGATGCGGCCCGGCCGCGCCGTCATCACGATCACGCGGTCGCCGAGCAGGATCGCCTCGTCGATGTCGTGGGTGACGAAGAGCACCGTCTTCTGGCTCTGTTCCCAGACTTTCAGCAGGAGTTTCTGCATCGTACCGCGCGTCTGGCTGTCCAGCGCGCCAAACGGCTCATCCATCAGCAGGACTTCCGGGTCGTTCGCCAACGAGCGCGCGATGGCGACGCGCTGCTTCATGCCGCCCGAAAGCTGCGCCGGGAAATGATCGGCGAAGGGATAGAGGCCGACCGCGTCGAGATATTGCTCGACGATCACGTCGCGTTCGAGCGAGGGAATCTTCTTGCGCTTCAACCCGTATTCGACGTTCTGGCTCACCGTGAGCCAGGGAAAGAGCGTATAGCCCTGAAAGACCATGCCGCGGTCGGGGCCCGGCCGGTCGACGGCGCGATCGTTGACGAGAATGCGTCCGCCTGTGAGCTCGATGAGGCCGGCAACGAGATAGAGAAGGCTCGACTTGCCGCAGCCCGACGGGCCGACGATGACGGTGAATTCGTTCGGCGCGACCGTGAAAGAGACCCGATCGACGGCCAGCACTCCGTTGTTGCCGCCGTAGCGGAGCGTGACGTCTTCGATTGCGAGACTGGCGCTGCTGTTCGCTGCCACGGTTCCGGGCCTCTCGTTGCTCGATGGTTCGAAGGGAGGCGGCGATGAAGACATCGCCTGTTTGATCGCGCTCATGCCCATGGTGCGAGCTTCAGATGGAGGAAGCGGAAGGCCTGGTCCATCAGCATGCCGAGCGCGCCGATGGTCAGGATGGCGAGAAAGATCGTGTCGACCTGAAAGCCGCGCATCGCCTTCATGCTCATGTAGCCGAGACCGCTCGAGGCCGCGACCATTTCGGCGACGACGAGATAGGTCCATGCCCAACCCATCGTCACGCGCAGCGTATCGAGGATAGCGGGAAGAGCCGCCGGAAAGATCACATGCCAGACGACTTCGTGGCGCTTGGTGCCGAGCGTGTAGGAAGCGTTCACAAGATCGCGAGAAACGCTGTTCGCCGCCGTCGAGATCATCACGAGCTGCTGGAAGAAGGTGCCGAAGAAGATGACGGCGATGCGCTCCTCGAGTCCGATACCAATCCAGAGGATGAAGAGCGGCACGAAGGAGGTCACCGGCAGATAGCGGATGAAATTGACCAGCGGTTCGATGAGGCCTTGAACGACGCGGTAGGTTCCCATCCAGAGGCCGAGCGGCACGGCGACGATCGAGGAGATGATGAAGCCGTAGAGAACCACCTGAACACTGGACAGCGTGTTCTTGTAAAGGCTGCCGTCGACGATCATGTCGCCGGCTTTCCCCATGACCGCGCCGGGCGGCGGCAGGAAGAGCGGCGGGATGACGCCACCATAGGTGAGATAGACCCAGCCAAGCGCAACGAGAATCCAGATGAAGATGCCGAGCGCCACGATCAGCCAGCGCGGCACATCGGCGAAGGGCACCAGGATGCGCAGCAGGAAGGATGATTTCTTCGACATGGTCCGGGGCATGATGTGGAACTCGGAAATTCTGACGCGCCGCAAGCGTTGCCGATGACGCGATGCAAATGACGGGCCGCTCCCCCGCCGGGGCCGGAACGGCCCAGGCGAGGGGGCGATCCTTTTCAGGGCTTCAGAGCGATGAAGTCGGTATTGACCAGATCGGCGTAGGTGCCCGGCGTCTTGAGCTTGCCGAGACCGCCCCAGATGTCGTTCGAATAGGCGATGAGATCTTTCGCCTGACCCTTTTCGGCCGTGCCCCAGAAGGCGAGATTGCGGTCGCGGTCGAAATACTGGACGCCCTTGGCGGCAGCCGCAAAGTCTTCCGGCTTCTGGAGATAGCCGCCGACCGCCTTTGCCATGATGGCATAGGCTTTCTCGGGGTTCTTCTTCATGTAGTCGATGGCCTTGTAGTAGCCCTTCACGAGAGCCTTCACGTCGTCAGGCCGGCTTTTGATGACGTCGCAGCGCAACGCGAGCACGTCGACGATGGCGCCTGGAACGGTGCTCGAGTCGATGAGAACCTTGCCCTTGTTCTGTGTACGCACGGTCGTCAGGTTCGGCTCCCACGTCACGGCGGCGGGCACGCGGCCGGCGATGAAGGCGGAGGCCGCGTCATCGGCCGTCATGTTCGAGACGGTAACGTCTTTCAGCGACATGCCGGCGCGCTTCAACAGGATCGCGAAGAAGAACTCGGAGACCGAGCCCTCATTCATCGCAACTTCCTTGCCCTTGAGGTCGGCGATCGACTTGATGTCGCTGGTGACGACGACGCCGTCGCCGCCATGGCTCTCGTCGAGGCCCAGCACATAGTTGAAACAGAAATCCGGCGAGCGGTATTTCATCAGATCGTCGAGCGTGTCGGCGGTGCCGCTGATCTTGCCGCCCGCCATGGCGGCCATGTAGAGCGAGCCTTCCTCGATGATCTGCAGATCGACGTCGAGGCCCATGTCCTTGTAATAGCCGAGGTCGCGGGCGAGGAAGAGAGGGCCGTAGCCGACCCAGGTCGTCATGCCGATGCTGAGCGTGCCCGCCTGCGCCGGCGCGATCTGGGTCATGCCCAGTGCCAAAGCCGCGGCGGCTGCCCATAGCCGAACTGATTTCATTGCCATTGATCGCCTCTCGTCTGGTTCAAAAATCCGAAAGCGCAACCCCGGAAAATCTCCAGATAACCCGACCTCGATCGGATACTCCGCCGTAGCTGCCCCAATGAAAAAAGCTAATCATCGCGACTACCTCGCGACCACTAGTCTTTTCAGTGTTTCTGGTTCGGGAATTCCAAATCAAATCGAGGCAGGGACTGCCTAATTTGGCGGCGCGGATTATGGCTTCAGCTTGACGCGGCGCTCGATGGCGGGAGGCACCATGCCCGGAATATAGGCATCGGAAACCAGCGTCCGGCAATGGTTCTCGAAGGCCTCGACGAGCCGCGATTTCTTCGACCGCGCCAGCGTTGCCGAACCGACGACCATCGGTCGATGCTCACCCGCCAGACGCACACGCACGACGCGGCGCCCGTCCAGCGCAAGGTCGGACCGCGGACGCACATTGGCCAGCGCATAGCCATACCGGTTGGCGACCATCGTCCGCACGACTTCCTGATAGGCGGAGCGCGCAACGATGTTGGGCTCGAGCCCTTCCTTCATGAAAAGCGCGAGGAAATATTCGCGGCTGATCGGAAGGTCGAGCAGGATCATCGGCAGGTCGGCGAGTTCGGAAAGGCTCACCGCCGATTGCTGCGCCAGAGGGTCCGTCTCGCTCACCACGACATGCGGCGGCAGGCTTGCCAGCGGCGAGAAGGCGATGCCTTCGGGACTCTGCAGGTCGTAGGTGATCGCGATGTCGATCTCCGCATGGCGAAGCCCTTCGAGAAGCCGCTCCTGGTCATAGGCGTAATGCCTGATGCGGACCGCCGGGAAGGCGGAGGTGAAGGAATGCGAAAGCTCGGGCATGATCATCGGCGCCAGCGTCACGAGGCAGCCGACCGCAAGCTCGCCGCGCACCTGCCCGCTGACATCGGAGGCGAGCGCATAGAGGGACTCGGCCTGTTCGATCAGGTGCTTTGCCTCGCGCAGCATCTCACGGCCGGCGGGCGTGAGCGAAAGTCCCTGCGCGTGATGGCGGATGAAAAGCTGGACGCCGAGTTCGCGCTCGAGATGAGAGATCGCGGTCGAGATCGAAGGCTGCGAAATATTGATGCGCTCGGAGGCGAGCGTGATGCTCCCGGTCTCGCCGGCGGCAATGAAATATTCGAGATGGCGAAGGGTGTAGCGCATGGATCTCCAGTCAGGGCGGAACGCCGGAACCGACAGGCTACAGCCTCCGCGCGCCGACCGTTAGTACTTGATCCAGACGGTCTTGAGGCCTGTATATTTGTCGAGGGCGTGGAGGGAAAGATCGCGGCCGACACCCGATTGCTTGAAGCCGCCAAAGGGCGTCTGTGGGCTCAGCGCATCGACCGTATTGACCGACACGGTGCCTGCGCGCAGCCGTTCGGAAACACGGTGGGCCCGCCCGAGATCGTTGGTCCAGATCGAGGCCGCCAACCCGTAAATCGTATCGTTCGCCATGGCGATGGCCTCTTCCTCGGTCTCGAACGTAGTAACGGCCAGCACCGGGCCGAAAACCTCTTCCCGCGCCAGCGCGTCACCGGGCGAGACATCGGAGAAGATGGTCGGCGCGATGAAGCAACCTCCACCATCGACCGAGACGCGCTCGCCGCCCGTCACCAGCTTCGCGGTCGATCTGGCCGCACCGATGAAGGAGAGAATGCGTTGCGTCTGGCGCTCGTCGACGATCGCACCCATGGTCGAGGCGGGGTCGAGCGGATCGCCAGGAACGAGCTTCGCCGCGCGGGCCGTGAGCTTTTCGAGGAGAGCGTCCTTGAGCGAGGCTTCGACCAGCAGGCGGGAATTGGCCGAGCAGACCTGGCCCTGATTGAAGAAGATGCCGAGGCTCGCCATGTCGGCCGCCGCGTCGAGGTCCTTGACGTCGTGAAAGACGATGTTCGGACTCTTGCCGCCGCATTCGAGCCAGACCTGCTTCATGTTCGAGCGCGCGGCATAGCCGAGAAACATCTTGCCGACTTCGGTCGAGCCGGTGAAAGCAAGGCAGTCGACGTCGTTGTGGAGCCCGAGCGCCTGCCCCGCCGTCTCGCCGAAGCCGGGCACGACATTGAGGACGCCGGCGGGAAGCCCCGCCTCCATCGCAAGTTCCGCAAGACGCAATGCCGACAATGGCGACTGCTCGGCGGGCTTCAGCACCACGCTGTTGCCTGCGGCGAGTGCCGGGGCGCATTTCCATGTCGCCATGTCGAGCGGGAAATTCCATGGCACGACGGCACCGATGACGCCGAGCGGCATGCGGCGGATCATCGCCAGATTGCCGGGCGCGGTCGGCGCGATCTCATCATAGATCTTGTCGATCGCCTCGCCGTACCACTGGAAGATGCCGGCGGAACCCGGCACGTCGATGGTGGCCGCGTCCGCGACGAGCTTGCCCATGTCGAGGCTGTCGAGCAGCGCCAGCTCCGTTCCGTTTTCGAGGATGAGTTCGGCGAGACGGAGCAGCACCTTCTTGCGCTGGGCGGGATCCGCCCGCGACCAGACACCGGATTCGAAAGCGCGACGTGCCGAACGAACCGCGCGGTCGATGTCTTTGGCGTCGCCGCTCGCCACCTCGGCCAGCGCCCTGCCGGTCGCCGGATTGATGCTCGCGAAGGTCTTGCCACTCGCCGCCGGATGGAAGGCGCCGTCGATGAAGACCTGCGTGCGGAAGGTGAGTTTCGCCGCCCGGTCCTTCCAGTCCGCATGGCTGAGATCTGTCATGTCGTCGGCTCCTTCGAAACGAAATTCAAAACTGAAAACTATTCGTCGCCCGGCACGCCATAGGACGGCGCGCGCGAAGGATCGCGGGCGCGGGTCACATAATCCTCGAGCATCGGCTCGTAGAGTTGCCAGAGGTCGATGAGCCGGGCGATAGGTGCATCCCCGGCCCAGTCGATGCGCAGATCCGCGATGGGCCATGAGACGCCCTTGCGGACGACATAGAGCCCGGCGGAATGGACGGGCCCCGCCTCGCCGCCAGCCTCGAGGCCCGCGGCAAGGCTCGCGAGCAAGCGGCTGCCGAAGCTGCCGGCGGCGCCCCCGAACGCCTCGACCATCGCACGCGGCACATCCGTGGCGGCGAGAAGGTTCCCCGCCGCGATCACGCCCTCGCCTTCCGCGATCGCGTGAAGCCCGAGCGTCTGCGCGCCGGAATAGCCGGCCGTCTTTCCGTTCGCGTCGATCAATGCAAGCTGTCGATAGGCGATGAAGGGCGCCGTTGCGACGATCCGCTCCAGCGCCTCCGCCGCGCCGAGCCCGTCTTCCATCAAATCGAGGCCGGTCGGCCCGAGAGACGGGTCGGTGATGTTCTGGCTTGCGACCGCGCCGACACCGCCGCGCGCATGGGCGCAGCGCGCGGCGACGGCGGGAGAGGATGAGGAGATGGCGACGCCGAAAAGTCCCGTCTCGGCGCAGCGGGCCGCGACCGAAAAGGTCATGCGCCTATTCTCCGTCCGGAATGACGGCGGTCGCGTCGATCTCGACGAGCCATTCGGGACGCGCCAGCGCCGAGACGACGATGCCGGTTGAAACCGGGAAGACGCCCTTCAGCCATTTGCCGACGGTGCGATAGACGGACTCGCGGTAGCGGGGGTCGACGAGATAGATCGTGATCTTGCAGATATCTTCGAGTTTCGATCCGGCTTCCTCGAGCAGCATCTTGATGTTCGCCATCGCCTGCTCGGTCTGTCCCGCCGCGTCGCCGATGGCGACACTTTCCGACGTGTCGAGATTCTGGCCGATCTGACCGCGCACGAAGACCATCGTTCCCCTGGCCACGACCGCCTGACAGAGATCATTGTCGAGCTTCTGTTCGGGATAGGTGTCCTTCGTGTTGAAGGTGCGGATGCGCTTGTGAATCATGATGCTCGTTTCGCTGAATGGCGACGTCACTGAATAGAGACGGGGCGCCCATAGGTCCGATTGGCATAGATCAGCGGATCGCCGTCTTCACCGAGATGCAGTCCTTCGACGCCGCCGATGAAGAGATGATGCGTACCGATCTGCTGATAGGATATCAGAACGCAGTCGAAGGCAGCGAGCGCGCCCGCGACATGGGGCTGACCGGTTTCGCCCGCCTCCCAGTCGGTGCAGGCGAATTTGTTGCCGTCTTCGCGCCGCACGCGTCCCGCGAAGTGATCGGAGACGAGGGATTCCTCGGCGCGCAGGATGTTGACCGCGAAACGGCCATTGGCGCGGATCGCTTCCGACGCGGCGCTCTTGTGATGGACGCAGACGAGGAGCGTCGGCCGCTCCCCATCCGCCGAGACCGACGACATGGCGGACACCGTCACGCCATGCTGCCCCGCCTCGCCCGCTGTCGTTACCACGGTGACCGTCGATGCGGCCCGGCTCATGCCTTGCAGGAACCGGTCTTTCAAAACCTCTTCCGACATGATGGCCTCGTTCATTCGCCAGCCTGCAGCTTCGTGTTGAACCACTTGCTCACCGCGCTGTCGCCCGGCGTTCGCGTGGTCTTGCCCAGAACCTTTTCGGAAAGCCCCGCCGCCTTGCGAACGAAATCCATCGGTCCGTCCCAGTCGAAATTGCGATAGACGGCCGCGAGATGCGCGAAGGGCGGCGATTGCGCGAAAAGCTGGAAGGTCAGGCGATGGCCGGCATAATCCGAGTTCAGCATGTCGCGGGCGAAGGCGAGAAGCTTGCGCCTGTCTTCCGCCGCCCAGTCCTCGTTGATCGTGTAGTACTTGTCGAGCCAGGGCTTGGTCTCCGGCATATCGAAGGCCGCCTTGTCCGGCGTGATGCAGATCTGGCCGCCGCAGAGTTCGCGCGCGATATGCATCATTTCGTGAAGCTGGGAGCAGGCGAGCACACGGCCGGCATAGAGAAGCGACTGCGACGGCATCAGAAGTCCGCCGGGGCTCCGCTCGGCCAGCGCGATCGAGGCCGTCAGATGCGCGTTGATGCCTTCGCGATAGACCGCGAGCTGCGCGAGCTTTTCCTGCACCGCCTGCTGCTTGTCGAGGCCGCTCTGGCGCACGTTGAAGAGTGCAGCCCCGATCATCATGTCGGCGAGCTTCAGGTTCCGCTGCACGAAGGCAAAGGCCGAGTAGCGGTGCAACGTTGCACGGATGAACATCGCCGCCTTGGTATGGCGATAGAAGAGCACGTTTTCCCAGGGGATCAGAACGTCGTCGAAAATCACCAGCGCATCGACCTCGTCGAAGCGGTTCGACAGCGGATAGTCCTCGATGGGCCCACGACCGGCAAAGCCCGTGCGGCAGATGAATTTGAGATTGGGCGAGCCGAGGTCGCAGACGAAGCCGACGGCATAATCGGAATAGGCCTCGTTGCCCCAATTGGCGATGGTCGGCTTGGTGAAGGCCTGGTTGGCATAGGCCGCCGCCGTCTCATATTTCGCGCCGCGCACGATGATGCCGGCGTCGGTCTCGCGCACGACATGGAGCAGCATGTCGGGATCCTGATCCTGCGGCGCCTTGGAGCGGTCGCCCTTGGGATCGGTATTGGCCGAGACGTGGAACGGATCGGTGTGCAGGACCTTGTGGATATGGTTGCGGATGTTCTCGGCGAATTGCGGATCGACTTCCGCGAGAACGCCCTGCCCGTCGAAGAGCGACCACATCTCGCCGACCGTCTCGTCGCCGACGCGCGTCACGACGCCGCCGATTTCCTCGAGAACCGTGTCCGTCGCACGGCGCTTGTCCCACCAGTCCTGCTGGGTGTGGGGCAGCTTGTTGCCGATGCCGCTGCGTTCGCCATCATGCTCGTAGCTCATGATGTGGCGGAACTCGGCCTCATGCTGCATGTCATAGATGCGCGACCGGATATCGACCAGCGGCTTGAAACTCGGATGCGTGGTGACATCCTTCACCCGCTCGCCGTTGATGTAGACTTCGCGGCCGTCGCGGATCGACTCGCGATATTCGGCTCCGGTACGGATCATAGAGCGCTCCTTGATGTCTCGGATATCGCGGTGGCCTCAAAGGCGGCGGCGATGCTGTGCAGGCATGATCGGGGAGCCGATGACATAAGAAAAATATTTGTTTTGTTGGCACTGGTTCAGAAAAGCTGAAGCCCTATCGGCGATTGCCCGCCCACCGAAGCAAAAAGGGTGGCCCGCAGGCCACCCTTTTCAGCGTTCGAGGCGGTGGGGACCCTTCGTCAGCTCCAGGGCAGTGCTTCCGCCGTCAGGCCCGCGACCTCGCGCTTGAAGAGAGGCTCGTCCGGCGAGCGCACGACATCGAACTCCTCGGCATAACGGCGACCGCCGAAGACAGCGGCGGCCACCGTGCCTGGCGCCAGCGCGTCGCCGATCGCGGCGACACTCGCGATCCCGGCGGCGCCCCAATCGTCCCGGCGGGCTTCCAGCGCCCGAGCGAGCTCGTTGGTCGGCAGGCGAGCGGTCACGAGAAGCGTGCAGCCTTCGACCGCCACGGTCGTGCCCGTATAGGTGCAGGCAAGCGTGACGCCGCCTGCGCCGATATCGGTGAGAACGCGATGCGGCATGATCTTCACGCCCAGCCCTAGAAGCCGCGCCTGGATGCGATGCTGCTCCATCGTCCAATGCGTCCAGTTGGAAGCATCCGCGGCAGGCGTCGCCAGTGTCACGCCATAGCCCTCGCGCACCAGAAGCTCGGCGAGAACCCCGCCCATGTAATAATGATCGTCGTCATAGATCACGACATTGCGGGCCTTGGGGCGCATGCCTGAAATCAGATCGTCGGGGTTCAGGACTTCCGCGCCCTCCGCGATCGGCACCGGCTTCAGCACCGCGCGGGCGACGCCGTCGCGGCGCCATGTCGAGCCGGTTGCGACGACGACGCGATTGAATCCGAAGCCGAGCACGCCTTCGGCGTCGAGCCTGCTCTCGCGGTAGATCTGAACATTGGGCATGGTCGCGATCTGCCCGATACGATAGTCCGACACGCGCGCCCAGGCATGAAGCCCCGGCAGATGCCGCTCACGCATCACGCGGCCGCCAAGCGTGTCGCCGCCCTCGGCCAGCGTCACCTCGTGTCCGCGACGCGCCAGCATCATCGTCGCTTCGAGGCCGGCGGGACCGGCGCCGACGACGAGGATCGTGTCGTCGCTCGTCCTGGCCCGAATGCGTTCGGGATGCCAGCCGCGCCGCCATTCCTCACCCATGGACGGGTTCTGCGTGCAGCGGCTCGGATTGGTCTGGTGATCGCCCGCCACACATATGTTGCAGCCGATACATTCGCGGATGTCTTCCAGCCGCCCTTCCTCGACCTTCTTCGGCAGGAAGGGATCGGCGATGGAAGGCCGCGCGGCGCCGACGAAATCGAGAATGCCGGAGCGCACCTGCCGCACCATCGTGTCGGGCGAGGTGAAGCGACCGACGCCGACGACCGGCTTCGTCGTCAATTTCTTGACGCCCGTGACGAAGGGTTCCTGATAGGCCTCGTCGGCAAACCGCGAAGTCTGGCTGTCATTGTCCCAACTCGACAGCGTGAGATCCCAGAGATCCGGTACTTCGGCGAGATGCGCGATGACTTCATGCGCCTCTTCCCGGTGAAGCCCGTCCGGCCCCAGCAGTTCGTCGACCGAGATACGGCAGGCGACCGCACAGGTATCGCCGACCGCGTCACGGGTTTCCTCGATCAGTTCCTTCAGCAGCCGCGCGCGGTTTTCGAGCGAGCCGCCATATTCGTCGTTGCGCTGGTTGTAGCGGCGCGACAGGAAGAACATCGCGCCGCCGAAAAGCTTGCCCGCATAGACATAGACGATGTCGTAGCCCGCCTCGCGGCCGCGCAACGCCGCATTCCTGTGCCAGCGGCGCAGGTTGCGGATGTCCGTCTTGTCCATGGCGCGCGCCTGCACCGGATCGTTGAAGATGCTGAAGACGGGAAGATCGCCGGGGCCGAAGGGAATCTCGCGCGAAGTGAGGTTCGGGGCATTCATGCCGTTATGCGCGAGCTGGATGCCGGCCAGCGCATTCTGGCTGTGGATGGCGTCGGAGATGCGGGCGAGCATCGGCACGTCGCTACCGTCCCAGAGACGAAGCTCGATAAAGGGCGTGATGTCGCCGCTTGGATGGATTTCGACCTGCTCGGTGCAAACGACGCCCCAGCCACCCTCGGCCTTCACATGGCGCATCGCGGCGTTGGAGGTCGCGTCGCGATAGCCCATGCCGTTGCAATGGGGGACCTGATAGAAGCGGTTTTTTGCGGTGACAGGGCCGATACGAACCGGCTCGAAGAGGATGTCGTATCGCGGGTCTCTGGCCATCTGGTCTCGTTTCCTGGAGGTCTCGAAGCACGCGGGGAGCCATTGGACGCTAGGTTTCGCCTCTGCTTGTGTAAATTTGAATTTCAGAAGGAATGGCTTTCGAAATACCAAAGCCGTGACGTTGGAAAATGCGAAGCCTGCCCGACAGGCGGCCCTGCTAGATTTCCGGCGGGTCTGCGCGAAAGGTCGAAACAGGGATGGGTAGCATCGAACTTCTGGAGGAGCTGGTCGGATTTCCGACCGTCAGCGCCGCACCCAACTTCGCCCTGATCGACTTCGTTCGCGACTACCTGACCGGGCTCGGCGCGACGGTCGAGGTGATGCCGAATGCGGAGCGCAGCAAGGCCAATCTCTTCGCGACGTTAGGGCCGACCGACCGGGCCGGCGTCCTCCTTGCCGGCCACAGCGACGTGGTCCCGGCCGAGGGACAGAACTGGAGCGGCGATCCCTTCGCATTGCGCCGGAAGGACGACCGGCTCTATGGCCGCGGCACGGCCGACATGAAGGGCTTTCTCGCCTCGGTGCTGAACGCGGCGGAGCTGGCCTCGAAAACGCCGCTCGCGACGCCGCTCCACATCGCCTTTTCCTATGACGAGGAAATCGGCTGCGTCGGCGTGCGGCCGATGCTCGAGAGACTCGCCCGGCGCGACTTTCATCCGCGCGCCTGCTTCATCGGCGAACCGACCTCGATGAAGCTCGCACTGGGTCACAAGGGAAAGATGGCGGCGCGCGCGACCTGCTGCGGCGTCGCGGCCCATTCGGCGCTCGCGCCGACGGGGCTCAATGCGATCCACCTCGCCTGCGATTTCATCGCCGCCTTGCGGACGCGACAGAACGACATCGCGGCCCATGGCCATCGCGACGAGGCCTATGACGTTCCCTATTCGACGATCCATGTCGGAACCATTCGCGGCGGCACCGTGCTCAACATCGTGCCGACCCGCGCGACCCTCGATTTCGAGATCCGCACACTGGCGCAGGATGACGAGGCGGCGATCCTTTCGGCGATCGAGGCGGACGCCGAACGGCTTGCCGCCGCTCATCGCGCCGCGCATCCGGAAGCCGCCATCGATATTGAAAAGCTCAACGCCTATCCGGGCCTCGATGTCGCGGCGGATGCCGAGATCGTCGCCTTCATGCGCACCATCCTCGACGAGCCGGAACTCACGCGTATCGCCTTCGGAACGGAAGGCGGGCTCTATACGCGCGAACTCGGCATTCCGGTGATCGTCTGCGGTCCGGGCTCGATGGATCAGGGGCACAAGGCCGACGAATTCGTCACTACGCGACAGATCGAGCTGTGCGACGACATGCTGGCCCGTCTCGTAGGTCGCCTCGCCGAGGACTAGACCAAAGCCGGATGCGCCGTGGTCTCTTCCGGAGAGGTTTGATCGTTCGTAGGGGGATGAATCCCGTGGGGGACACAGGCAATGCGATCGCGGAGCGGCCCTAAATGTTCGCCCAGTCCCGATATGGCCCGCGAAAGGTGTGCGCCCCTGAGATGCCTTTCAGCGGTTCCCGAGGCAAGTCGTTATCTTCATATCTGAGGGTGGAAGTGGTGGAGCCAGGCGGAATCGAACCGCCGACCTCTTGCATGCCATGCAAGCGCTCTCCCAACTGAGCTATGGCCCCGCCGATTTCATGCAGGAGAGATTGGGCTCCCCCGCAGCGGTGGCGGAACTTAGGGCGCGTTTTCGCCCGGATCAAGCGAAACCTTGATCCGGCGCGATGGCGCCCCGAGCGCCGCCAGATGTCTTATTCGTCTTCGTCGCCCACGCCGCGGATGATGCCGGAAACGTCGTCTTCCTCGTCCTCGTCATCCGGGAGGAAGGCATCGTCTTCGGCCGCGTCGTCCTCGATCTCCTCGCCGATCTCCTTGAGGATATCGTCGCCCAGATCCTCGGCGGCGAGTTCCTCGTCGCGCAGGGCGTCGAGCGAGACATTATCGTCGTCGGCGACCACGACAGGCCGCGGCGCAACTTTTTCCTTCGGCTTTTCGACAGGCTTGGCGCGTTTCGCTTTGGTGGCGGCTTCCGGCACAAATTCGGTTTTGCACTTGGGGCAAACAGCCGGGCTCTTGCCCAGATCGTAAAATTTTGCGCCGCAGCTCGGGCAATCGCGCTTCGTTCCCAACTCCGGTTTCGACAAGCTCAAATCTCCTCGCGGCTGCCGGGCCTTTCGGCCCGCTTCGCCAAGTCCTCCCCTGCCATGCTGGCCGGGGTCTGCCCAACGGATTTTCCCATTGCCACGTTAAGTTGCTCCTGTCAAAACCTATTCGCGCGCGAGACCCTCGCCCGCATGTTCCCGCCCACATGTTCCAGCATCCGGCCGGAACCCTATTTCCCGGAAGTCCCCATACGGATATGACCGTGGCCCATCCGTCCCAAAATTCCGCTTCGAGCCTCATGGCAGAGCCTTCCCACGCGCTGACCGGCCATATCCGGGTGCCGGGCGACAAGTCGATCTCGCATCGGGCGCTGATTTTCGGAGCGCTGGCGGTGGGCGAAACGAAAATTACCGGGCTTCTTGAGGGGGAAGACGTGCTCGCCACCGCCGAAACCATACGGCGGCTGGGGGCCGAGGTCACAAGGGACGGCGAAGGCGCCTGGAGGGTCCATGGCGTCGGCGTGGGGGCTTTGCGCGAGCCCGCCGAACCGCTCGATTTCGGCAATTCCGGCACCGGCGCACGCCTCATCATGGGGCTCGTCGCCGGCCATCCGATCACCGCGACCTTTGTCGGCGATGCCTCGCTGTCGCGCCGCCCGATGGGCCGCGTCATCACGCCGCTCTCCCAGATGGGCGCCGTCTTCCATGCCCGCGAGGGCGGCCGCCTGCCGCTGACGCTGACGGGGGCTCCCGAAACGCTCCCCATCACCTACCGCTCGCCGGTCGCCTCCGCGCAGGTCAAATCCGCCGTGCTGCTTGCCGGGCTCAATGCGCGGGGCGTCACCACCGTCATCGAGCCCGTGCCGACGCGCGACCATACCGAGCGTATGCTCCGGGCCTTCGGCGCGCATGTCGAAACCGAGGTGCAGAAGGATGGTGCGCTGGCGATCCATCTGACCGGTCAACCGGAACTCCGTCCCAGCCCGATCGTCGTGCCGGGCGACCCCTCCTCGGCTGCCTTCCCGGTCGTCGCCGCGCTCATCGTTCCGGGTTCGGAAATCGTGGTCCGGGGGATCATGCTCAACCCGCATCGCGCCGGCCTCTATACGACGCTCATCGAAATGGGCGGCGACATCGAGATCATGAACCAGCGCGAGGAAGGCGGTGAACCCGTCGCCGATCTCAGGGTCCGCGCCTCGGCGCTGCATGGCATCGAAGTGCCGCCGGAGCGCGCGGCGTCGATGATCGACGAGTATCCGGTGCTTGCCATTGCAGCATCCTTTGCGACGGGCGAGACCGTGATGCGCGGCATTCACGAGCTTCGCGTCAAGGAAAGCGACCGCATCGCCGCCACCGCCGCCGGGCTCCGCCTCAACGGCATCAAGGTGCATGAGACGGACGATTCCATGACCGTCGAGGGACGCGGCGCGCATGTCGAGGGCGGCGGACATGTCGTCACGCATATGGATCACCGCATCGCCATGTCGTTCCTCGTGATGGGACTCGCGGCCCAGCGGCCCGTCACCGTCGACGACGCCTCGATGATCGCGACGAGCTTTCCGAATTTCGTGCCGATGATGCGCGGCCTCGGCGCGAGTTTCGCCGGCCGGGCGCAATGAGCCTCGAGCCGTGAGCATCGTCATCGCGATCGACGGGCCCGCCGCCTCCGGCAAGGGCACCCTCGCCCGGCGGCTCGCGGCTCATTACGGCTTTGCCTATCTCGACACCGGCACGCTCTATCGGGCCGTCGGACAATCGGTGCGGGCCGCTGGCGGCAATCCGGCGGACCCGGCCCTGGCGATCGCGGCCGCCAACGCCCTCGACCTCTCGAAGATCGACGAAGCGGCCATTCGCACCCGCGAGGCCGGCGAAGCCGCTTCGCTCGTTGCGGTGATGCCGGAGGTCAGGGCCGCGATACTTCATTTTCAGCGCGATTTCGCCCTGAACCCGCCCGGTGGCAAAAGAGGCGCCGTGCTGGACGGGCGGGACATCGGAACGGTCGTCTGCCCCGAGGCGGACGTGAAACTCTTCGTGACCGCAAGTCCCGAGGTCAGGGCCCGTCGACGGTGGCTTGAACTCAAGGGCTCGGGGTCGAGCGTTTCCGAGGCACAAGTCCTTGAAGACGTTAAGGAACGCGACGCAAGAGATGCCGGCCGGGCCGCCAGCCCGATGAAGCCGGCCGCCGACGCGCACTTGCTCGACACCACCGATTTGAGTATAGAGACGGCGTTCGGCGAAGCCGTCCGGATCATAGACAAGTCAATGAGTTAAGTGCGCGGTCCGCTTCAGGCGGCGCGGCTTTTCACATTGGCTATTCGACGTTCCGGATGGGGGATGCCGTTTTCGCAACCTCTAACCCTACTGCCCACGTCCACATGCTCCCGGGCGCTCACGACCCAGGGGGAAGACCGCCGGATACAACCGTCGGCCGGATCAAAGCACGATCAGGAGACTGAACACATTGGCTAACGCAGCAAGCGCACTCAATCCCACGCGCGAAGATTTCGCCGCCCTGCTCGAGGAGTCCTTCGGCTCCTCCGACATGCAGGAAGGCTCCGTCATCAAAGGCAAGGTCGTCGGTATCGAGAACGATCTCGCCATCATCGATGTCGGCCTCAAGACCGAAGGCCGTATCGCTCTCAAGGAATTCGCGACCCCGGGCCGCGCCGCCAACATTCAGGTCGGCGACACCGTCGAGGTCTATCTCGAGCGTATCGAGAACTCCGCCGGCGAAGCCGTGCTCAGCCGCGAAAAGGCCAAGCGCGAGGAAAGCTGGATCCGCCTCGAAGTCGCCTTCGAGAAGCAGGAACGCGTCGAAGGCCAGATCTTCGGCCGCGTGAAGGGCGGCTTCACCGTCGATCTCGACGGCGCCGTGGCCTTCCTCCCCGGCAGCCAGGTCGACATCCGCCCCGTGCGCGACGTCACCCCGCTGATGAACATTCCGCAGCCTTTCCAGATCCTCAAGATGGACAAGCGCCGCGGCAACATCGTCGTCTCGCGCCGCGCCGTGCTCGAAGAGACCCGCGCCGAACAGCGTCAGGAACTCGTCGAGAACCTCAAGGAAGGTCAGGTGCTGGAAGGCGTCGTCAAGAACATCACCGATTACGGTGCGTTCGTGGACCTCGGCGGCGTCGACGGCCTGCTGCATGTCACCGACATCGCATGGCGCCGCGTCAACCATCCGACGGAAGTTCTCTCGATCGGCCAGACCGTCAAGGTTCAGGTCATCAAGGTCAATCAGGAAACGCAGCGCATCTCGCTCGGCATGAAGCAGCTCGAGGCCGATCCGTGGGAAGGCGTTGCCGCGAAGTATCCGATCGGCGCGAAGCTCAAGGGCCGTGTCACGAACATCACCGATTACGGCGCGTTCGTTGAGCTCGAGCCGGGCGTCGAAGGTCTGGTCCATGTCTCCGAGATGAGCTGGACGAAGAAGAACGTGCACCCCGGCAAGATCGTTTCGACCTCGCAGGAAGTCGAAGTGATGGTGCTGGAAGTCGATCCGGTGAAGCGCCGCATCTCGCTTGGTCTCAAGCAGTGCCTCGACAATCCGTGGACGACCTTCGCCGAGAAGTTCCCGGTCGGCACGATCGTCGAAGGCGAGATCAAGAACATCACCGAGTTCGGTCTGTTCATCGGTCTCGACACCGACGTCGACGGCATGGTCCACATGTCCGACCTCGACTGGAACAAGTCAGGCGAGGAAGCCATGCAGGCCTACCAGAAGGGCCAGATCGTCAAGGCCCAGGTGCTCGACGTCGACACCGAGAAAGAGCGTATCTCGCTCGGCATCAAGCAGCTCGGCGGCGATCCGATGGAAAGCCTCGGCGACTCGATCCGCAAGGGCGCCGTCGTCACCTGCGTGGTGACCGGCGTTCAGGAGAACGGCCTCGAAGTCACGGTCGGCGCGGAGGCGATGCCCGCCTTCATCCGTCGCGCCGAACTTTCGCGCGACCGTTCCGAGCAGCGCCCCGAGCGTTTCTCGGTCGGCGACAAGATCGACGCCCGCGTGACGCAGTTCGACCGCGCCGCGCGCAAGATCACGCTTTCGATCAAGGCGCTGGAAATCGCCGAAGAAAAGGAAGCGGTTGCCCAGTACGGCTCGTCGGATAGCGGCGCGTCGCTCGGCGACATCCTCGGCGCAGCCCTGAAGCGCGAGCAGGACGAGAAGAAGTAAGCATTGCCCGCGTGATGGCCTTCGGGCCCATGACGCGGGGAGGCAATTGGTCTAAGCTCCGGCTCGGTTTCGCTTGTCCGGAGAAAGCCCAGTGTCCTTCGACGCAGATGCAATCACGGACAGGCGGCGCTTGAAGCGCCGCCTGTTTTTTTGGCGCTTCGGCGCCATCGTCGCGCTGGTTCTGCTTGCGCTCGCCATCCTCGGCGTCAGCGGTTTTCACCGCGCGCAGATCGCGCGGGTCGAGATCACCGGCATCATCACCGACGACCGCGACATGCAGGTGCTGCTGAAAAAGCTGGGCGACGACGGCGCCGTCAAAGCCGTCATCCTCGCCATCGACAGCCCTGGCGGCACGACCACGGGCGCGGAGGCGCTTTATACGAGCGTCCGCCAGCTCGCGGCGAAAAAGCCCGTCGTGGCCACGCTCGGCACGGTTGCGGCTTCCGGCGGCTATATCGCGGCGCTCTCGGCCGACCATATCGTTGCGCGCGGCAATACATTGACCGGCTCGATCGGCGTTCTCTTCGAATGGCCGCAATTTGCCGGCCTGATGGAAAAGCTCGGCGTCGAGATGCTCTCGGTCAAGTCGGCGCCTCTCAAGGCCGAGCCGGAGCCCTATCACAAGCCGAGCCCCGAGGCGCTGGCGGTGACCCATGACCTCGTCACATCCTCTTACGACTGGTTCCTGAGCCTCGTCGCCGAACGCCGGAAGCTCGATGCGGCGACGGCGAGGAAGCTTGGCGACGGGCGGGTCTATACGGGCTGGCAGGCCGTGCAGAACAAGCTCGTGGACGAGATCGGCGGCGACGACCAGGCCGTACAGTGGCTCGCCAGAACGCGCAATATTCCCGCGAATATTCCCGTCCAGGACTGGGCGCCGGAGCGGCCCGGCGATGGCTATGGTGTCTTTACCAGCCACGCCATGGGCGAAGTGCTCGCCGACGGCATCGAGGCGCTGGCCGGAAAAACGCTGCAAACAAAAAGACTTACCCTTGACGGGCTGACAAGCGTTTGGCACCCTGACGCCCATTGAACGATGAGTTTCAAGCTGCCTGGGGGCGGGCAGGGGCGCGAGGCACGCTGCTTCCGATCCATGGCCCCTAGGTATGGCCAGAGGCGGCGATAGCCGGACGCGCAGACCATGATAAAATCCGAACTCGTCGCCCGCCTGGCTCAGGCAAACCCGCATCTCTATCAGCGCGACGTCGAACGCATCGTTTCCACGATCTTCGACGAAATCAGCGCGGCGCTGGCCCGCGGCGACCGGGTGGAACTGCGCGGCTTCGGCGCCTTTTCGGTCAAGAGCCGCCCGGCGCGCACCGGACGGAACCCGCGCACCGGCGCGCCCGTTCATGTCGACGAGAAATTCGTGCCCTTCTTCAAGACGGGCAAGGAATTGCGCGAACGTCTCAACAATGCCGACATCCCGGAGGGAAAGCTGCTCTCCATGGGAGATGGCGACGAGGACGACGATAGCGAGGACTAGTCCCCTCACCTCTCTCCCGCAGGGGAGCATCAGAGGATCGAGACTTAAAGGATCGAGACATTGAACCTGCTCCGCTGGATCGTGCTGCCCCCGGTCGCGCTGATCGTGATGGCGCTGGCCGTCGCCAACCGTCAGGTCGTGACCTTCAGCCTCGATCCTTTCGATATGAATGCGCCGGCGCTCGGCCTCGACATGCCGCTGGCCGCCATCGTGCTGATCGCGCTCTTCATCGGCATCCTGATCGGCGGTTTTGCGGCCTGGAGCCAGGCGAAGATCAAGCTTGCCCGGCGGAATGCACCGCCGCCGCCGGAGCGGACCGGGGCCCGCGACACCAACCTGCCCGCCGCAACGCTCTAGTCCGGCATTTTGCCGGGAGGCCAGCGGTGCTATAAACCGCCCGGCCTTGCGGAAGGAAGCCCTATGAGCATGACCTCGAACCCCGTTTTCTGCGCCCTCGATACGGTCGACGAGGCCCACGCGGCGGCGCTCGCGCGCGGGCTCAAGGGCACGGTCGGCGGCGTCAAGCTCGGCATGGAGTTCTTCTATGCACGGGGGCCGCAAGGCTATGCCAAGGTCGCCGAAGCGGGTCTGCCGATCTTCCTCGACCTCAAGCTTCACGACATTCCGAACACGGTCGCGGGCGGCATCCGCGCGACGCTCGCGCTGAAGCCCGCCATCGTCAATGTCCATGCGGCGGGCGGGCTTGCGATGATGCGGGCCGCCGCCGATGCGGCAAAAGAAGCGGGCGACGCCCGCCCGCTCGTCATCGCGGTCACGGTGCTGACGAGCCTCGATCAATCCGATCTCGCCGCTACGGGGGTTTCCGGCACGCCGGCGGATCATGTGCTGCGCCTCGCGCATCTCGCGGCGGAAGCCGGTCTCGACGGCGTCGTCTGCTCCGCGCATGAAATTGAACGTCTGCGCCGCGAACTCGGCCGCGATTTCAAACTCGTCGTGCCCGGCATTCGCCCTGCCGGCAGCGACGTCGCCGACCAGAAGCGCATCATGACGCCTGCCGACGCGCTGGCGCTCGGCGCCGATATTCTCGTGATCGGGCGTCCGATCACCGGCGCGGAGAATCCGCGCGAGGCCGCAGAGGCGATCAAAGCCTCGCTTGCCGCGTGATGTCTTCTCCGGGACACATCCGCGTCAAGATCTGCGGGCTGTCGACCCCCGACACCGTGACGGCGGCGATCGATGCGGGCGCCGACTATCTCGGCTTTAATTTTATCGCCCGCAGCTCCCGCTACATCGCGCTGGAGACAGCCGCAGAGCTTGCCCGACTCGTCCCCGACACGGTGCTCAAGGTCGCGCTGACGATCGACGCAGATGACGCAACATTGGAGCGGATCGTGGCAGCACTGAAACCCGACATGCTGCAACTGCATGGCAGCGAAAGCCCCGACCGGCTCCGCGAGATCAAGGGCCGCTTCGGCCTCACGCTGATGAAGGCGATCCCCATCGGCGGACCGGAAGACCTAGGCCATACAAGCATTTACCGTGAATCCGCCGATTTGTTGCTGTTCGATGCCAAACCGCCTAAATCTATGCAGAATGCGCTGCCCGGCGGGAACGGCCTCGTTTTCGACTGGTCGCTCATCGCCGGCGAAAAGCCCGACATGCCCTGGATGCTGTCGGGCGGATTGACGGCGGCGAATGTCGGCGAGGCGATCCGGATCACGGGCGCGGAAGCGGTCGACGTTTCCTCCGGGGTCGAGGAAGCGCCGGGCCGCAAAAGCCCGAAGCTGATCGCCGAGTTCATTCGCGCCGCAAAATCTATTTGACCGGCCAGGTCCGATTGACCGTCGACGACGTATCGACGTGATGAAGAAAGAAGAAGACGTGAGCGCGAGTTCGAAAGCCAATTCCTTCAGGTCCGGTCCCGACGAGCGCGGGCGCTTCGGCATATTCGGCGGGCGCTTCGTCGCCGAGACGCTGATGCCGCTGATCCTCGATCTCGAGAAAGCTTATGACGAGGCGAAGAACGACCCGGACTTCCATGCCGAGCTTGCGCATCTCAATACGCATTACGCCGGCCGTCCGAGCCCGCTCTATTTCGCGGAACGCCTGACGGAGCATCTGGGCGGCGCGAAGATCTACTTCAAGCGTGAAGAGCTCAACCATACGGGCTCGCACAAGATCAACAATTGCCTCGGCCAGATTCAGCTCGCGCGGCGCATGGGCAAGACGCGCATCATCGCCGAGACGGGCGCCGGCCAGCATGGCGTCGCGACCGCAACGGTCTGCGCGCGTTTCGGTCTGCCTTGCGTCGTCTATATGGGCGCAACCGACGTCGAGCGGCAGAAGCCCAATGTCTTCCGCATGAAGCTTCTCGGCGCCGAAGTCGTGCCGGTGACGTCGGGGTCCGGCACGCTGAAGGACGCGATGAACGAAGCCCTGCGCGACTGGGTGACGAATGTCGAGGACACCTATTATCTGATCGGCACGGTGGCGGGGCCGCATCCCTATCCGGCCATGGTGCGCGATTTCCAGTCGGTGATCGGCGACGAGACGAAGAAGCAGATGCTCGAGATCGAAGGCCGGCTGCCGGACTCGCTCGTCGCCTGTATCGGCGGCGGCTCGAATGCGATGGGTCTTTTCCATCCCTTCCTCGACGATGACGGCGTCGAGATCATCGGCGTCGAAGCGGGCGGCCACGGCATCGAGACAGGCGAGCATTCGGCCTCAATCCTCGGCGGGAGCCCCGGCGTCCTCCACGGCAACCGCACTTATCTGCTGCAGGACGGCGACGGCCAGATCCTCGAAGGCCATTCGATTTCGGCCGGGCTCGACTATCCGGGCATCGGTCCGGAGCATTCCTGGCTCAACGATATCGGCCGCGTGAAATACGTATCGGCGACCGACAAGGAAGCACTCGCGGCCTTCCAGCTCTGCTCGAAAGTCGAAGGCATCATTCCGGCGCTCGAACCGGCACATGCGATCGCACATGTGACGAAGATCGCGCCGACACTGCCGAAAGATCACATCATGGTCGTGTGCCTGTCCGGCCGCGGCGACAAGGACGTGTTCTCGGTGGCCGCGCATCTGGGGGTGACGCTGTGAGCACACGTCTCGACAAGCGATTTGCAAAGCTGAAAGGCGAAAGCCGTCCGGCTTTCGTCACCTTCATCACGGCGAACGATCCCGATTTCGATTTCTCGCTCGAAATCCTGAAAGGTCTTCCGGGTGCAGGTTCCGATGTCATCGAACTCGGCATGCCCTTCACCGATCCGATGGCCGACGGCCCGGCGATCCAGGCCTCGTCGCAGCGCGCGCTGAAAGCGGGTGCGACGATGAAGAAGACGCTTGATCTCGTGCGCGCCTTCCGCGCCGGCGACAACGACACGCCGATCGTACTGATGGGCTATTACAATCCTATCTATCACATGGGCGTTCCCCACTTTCTCGAGGCCGCGAAGGACGCGGGCGTCGACGGGCTGATCGTCGTCGACCTGCCGCCCGAGGAAGACGACGAGCTCTGCGAGCCGGCGTTGAAGGCGGGGCTCAACTTCATCCGCCTCGCGACGCCGACCACCGACGACAAGCGGCTTCCGGCGGTGCTCGCGAATACGAGCGGCTTCGTCTATTACGTTTCGATCACCGGCATCACCGGTTCGGCGACGCCGGAAACGAGCAAGGTCGCCGCCGCCGTCGAGCGCATCAAGCGGCATACGTCGCTGCCGGTCGCGGTCGGCTTCGGCATCAAGACGCCGGAACAGGCCAAGGCGATCGCCAGCGCCGCCGACGGCGCGGTCGTCGGTTCGGCGATCGTCGGCGCCATCGCCGATGAACTCGACGCAAGCGGGAAACCCAGGGCGGGCGCCGCGCCCCGCGTGCTTGCGCTGGTGCGCGATCTCGCGAATGGCGTTCACAGCGCCCATGCCAGAGCGGCGGAATGAGCGGAGACACGAGATGAACTGGATCACCAATGTCGTTCGCCCGCGCATCCAGCGCGTCTTCAAGAAGAAGGACACGCCGGACAATCTCTGGCGCAAGTGCCCGGCCTGCAACGAGATGATCTTCCATCGCGATCTCGACGCGGCACTCAACGTCTGCCCGCATTGCGACCATCACATGCGGCTCGGCACGGCGGCGCGGCTGGCCTCGCTCTTCGATGACGGCCAATACCAGACGGTGACGGTCGACGGCGTGCCGCTCGATCCGCTGAAATTCCGCGACCAGAAGAAATATCCGGACCGGCTGAAGGAAGCCCGCGCCAAGACCGGTCGCGACGAGGCGATCACGGTCGCGCATGGCGCGCTCGACGGCATAGAAACCGTTATCTCGGTACAGGATTTCGCCTTCATGGGCGGCTCTCTCGGCATGGCGGCCGGCGAAGCGATCATCAAGAGCGCGGAAGTGGCGCTCGAAAAGCGGGCGCCTTTCATTCTCTTCACGGCGGCGGGCGGCGCCCGCATGCAGGAGGGTATTCTGTCGCTGATGCAGATGCCGCGGACAACGGTTGCGGTCGAGATGATGCGCGAAGCGGGATTGCCCTATATCGTCGTGCTGACCGACCCGACGACCGGCGGCGTGCTCGCGTCCTACGCCATGCTCGGCGACATCCAGATTTCGGAACCCGGCGCGCTGATCGGCTTTTCGGGCCGTCGCGTCATCGAGCAGACGATCCGAGAAAAGCTGCCCGACGATTTCCAGAAGGCCGAGTTCCAGCTCGACCACGGCATGATCGACATGATCGTGCACCGTCACAAGCTGAAGGACACGCTGGCGCGCACGATCCGCGTGCTGATGCACAAGCCGAAGCTCGCGCCGACGCCGAACCTGCCCGCACGCGCCGCATCGCGCTGACGGCGAAATCGTGAGCGACCGCAAACCCGACGCGAGCGACATCATTCTCGAACGGGTGACGAAACTTCATTCGAAGCTGATCGATCTTTCGCTCGACCGCACCTGGCGGCTTCTTGCCGCGCTCGGTCATCCCGAGCGGGCGCTGCCGCCGACCTTTCATATCGCGGGCACCAATGGCAAGGGCTCGACATCGGCCTATCTGCGCGCCTGTCTCGAAGCGGGCGGCTATGGCGTCCATGCCTATACGTCGCCGCATCTCGTGCGCTTTCATGAGCGCATCCGGCTTGCCGGCCATCCGAAGAGCGCGCCCATCGACGAGGCGGAGCTTGCCGGCCTGCTCGACGAATGCGAGCGCATCAATGGCGGTCAACCCATCACCTTTTTCGAGATCACGACCTGCATGGCCTTCCTCGCCTTCGCGCGGCACAGGGCCGATGCGCTGATCCTCGAGGTTGGCATGGGCGGACGCTACGACACGACCAATGTCGTCGAGCATCCGGCCGTCACCATCATCACGCCCGTCGATCTCGACCATCAGCAGTTCCTCGGCGAGACCATCGACCTTATCGCGCGGGAGAAGGCCGGCATCCTGAAGCGCGGCGTTCCAGCCGTGATCGGACCGCAGACCGATGAGGGCCGCGCCGCCATCGAGGAAGAGGCGGCGCGTATCGGCGCGCCGCTCTTCATCTGGGGACAGGAATTCAGCGCACATGAGGAACAGGGCCATCTCGTCTATCAGGACGAGCACGGGCTGCTCGACCTGCCGCTGCCGCGCCTGCCCGGCCGGCATCAGATCGACAATGCGGGCGTCGCTATCTGTGCGCTGAGACAGGCGACGATGCTGCCGCTCGGCGAGGACGCGATCGCGCGCGGGCTTCGCGATGTCGAATGGCCGGCGCGACTGCAGCGGCTGACGCATGGACCGTTGGTCGGGATGCTTCCCGCTCATGCCGAGATCTGGCTCGATGGCGGACATAATCCGTCGGCGGCGCGCGTCGTCGCCTATGCGATGGCGGATTTCGCACAGAGCAATCCGCGTCCGCTGACGATGATCGTCGGCATGAAGGAGACGAAAGACGCGGGTGGCTTTTTCGCCCCCTTCAAAGGCCTCGTCTGTCATGTGGAGACAGTGGCGATCCCGGACGATCCGGCCTGCCTATCGCCCGAGACGCTTGCGGAGGCCGCCCGTGGCGCGGGGCTTGATGCCTCGCCCGCGCCGTCGGTCGAGGCGGCGCTGACGCGCGCGCTCGCCCGAGCGGTCGGTGGCGAGCCCCCGCGCCTTCTCATCTGCGGATCGCTCTATCTCGCCGGCGCCGTGCTGCGCGAGAACGGCTGAATTATTCCGCCGCCTCGATGCGCGGCGGCACTTCGCCTTCCGCGAGAGCCGATTTGCGCTTTCCGGCCTGCTTGCCCGCCGGCTTCTTCGGCGACGCGCGCTTTGCCGCCGCCTGTTTCTTCGCGGGCTTCTTTTCGAGCTTCGCCTTCATCGCGGCGGCTTCGGCGGCGGCCACTTCCGCCGGCACGGCCGCACGCGCGATGCCGGCTCGGGCGCCTGCTCCAGCCTTCACATGCTTGCCCTTCGTCGCCTCACGCAATTCCTCGAAGGCCTCCTCGATGCATTGCGCATAGAAGGCGGGGTCCGGGATCATTTCGCGGCAGGAGGTGAAGGAGATCGTGATCTCGCCGCAATAGGAGAAGACGGGATGGATGATGCCCATGCCGTCGAGGATCGGACCGAGGCCGAATTGCGTGACGAGGCGCGCACCGGTCATGTAGAGCGGAACCTGCGGCCCCGGGATGTTGGTGATGACCGTATTGAAGATCGGCGTGATGCGGTTCGCGAGGCCGAGATTGGTGTAGAGCCGCGCGGCGAGGCCGGCCACCGTCGAAGGAATGAACTGCGTGTAGTCGGTCAGCGTGCGCGCGCCGATGGCGTTGGTCATCTCCTTCGAGTTGGTGGTCGACTCGAAGACCGCGACGAGGCGTTCCAGCGGATCGGCTATGTCGGAACGCACCGCCACCGACATGGCGCTGACGAGATTGCCCGCCGCCTTTTGTTCGCCGGGGGCACGCACCGAGATCGGCGCCATGGCGATCAGAGAGTCCTTCGGCAACTCGTGCTTCGATTCGAGATATTTCCTGAGCGCGCCGCCGATGATCGCGATGACCGCGTCGTTGACCGTCGCGCCTTCGACCGCATTCTTGATCGCGCGAATGTCGTTCAATCGGAACGAGCGACCGTCGAACACCCGATGCGGAGAAATCTGGCCGTTGAAACGCGTGCGCGGCACCGGGCCAACGCGTTTCAGCTTGCCCGCCGAGAGGCCGATGCCGAGCCGCGCCAGCGCCGGTACAGATTGAGCGACGACGCGGGCGAGCTGGAACGGATGACGCACATTGTTGACAGAGGTGCGCGAGAGAAGTTCGACGGCGGTCGGCACGCGCTCGGGCAACCATGTCTTTTCCGGCGGCGGCGGCACGGCATCGGGTTCGAGATCGTGAACGGCCGCCGTCATCTCCGCGCCGGAGACGCCGTCGATCGCCGCGTGATGGACCTTCGAGACGATGGCAAAGCAACTTTTCGGCAGCCCCTGAACATTGTCGAGGCCTTCGATCACCGTGAACTCCCAAAGCGGCCGGCCCGTGTCGAGCGGGCGCGCATGAAGCCTTGCGACCTGAATGCAGAGCTGGCGCCAGTCGCCGGGTTTCGGCAGGGCGATGTGGCGGACATGGAATTCGAGATCGAAATCCGGGTCCTCGAGCCAGTAGGGATGATCGAGGCTCATCGGCACACGGACGATGCGTTGCCGGAAGGAACGCGCGAGATGAAGCCGCGCTTCGTAGTTCTTCAGGATTTCCTTGAAGCCGAGAACGCCGCCCTTGACCGTCGACTGATCGTAAATGGCGACGGAGCCGATATGCATCGGCGCATTCGCCGTTTCGAAATAGAGAAACGACGCGTCCATTGGACTGAGTTGTTCCATGACCATCCTCCCCAGGGGCCAAAGAGCGGACCCTGAAGCCCGGGTCCTTGAGTGAAACTCAAGCACACTTCACCGGGGAGAGTCCAAAGGGATCGCGAATGGTGCAAAGCAAAAGGGCCGGTCTTGCGACCGGCCCCTTCATTCAAACAGGCAGCGGTTCAGATCGCGCCTTCGATCCATTCGACGATCTTGCCCTTGGGCAGCGCGCCGACCTTGGTGGCCGCGACCTGGCCGTCCTTGAAGATCATCATGGTGGGAACGCCGCGCACGCCATATTTGGTCGGCGTGTTCGGGTTCTCGTCGATGTCGATCTTCGCGATGCGCAGCTTTCCGCCATATTCCTTGGCGATCTCCTCAAGCGCCGGGGCGATCTGCTTGCACGGACCGCACCAGGTCGCCCAGAAATCGACCAGAACCGGACCGTCAGCGTCCAGCACATCGGATTCGAAGGAGGCGTCGGTAACCTTGCTTGTCGACATTTTCGTTCCTTTCCTGCGGACCGGCCATCGGCTTCTCGGTCCGCCAGCCCCGCCGCGCGGAGCCTTATGATTTGGCGTTGACCTGAATCTAGGAACCACCCTCCCCAAGGTCAAGACGTTGAAAGGCCGCGCTTTTTCTGTGCAATAGGGGCCTTCAGGGCGGCGTCGAGCAGGGGTGCGGGAAGTTCCATCAGGCGCGGCCCGTCGGTCCAGAGAAGCGCACAGACGATGTCGCGTCCGGGATAGATCTGGGCGAGGACCGCCCGGTAGGCGCCCATCTGGGCGAGGTAGGCGGGGCTCACTTCGCCGATATCCTGCGCCGAGGGGCGGTTCGTCTTGTAGTCGATGACCGTGATGCGGCTCTCGCCGACGCAGAGCCGGTCGATCTGGCCGGAAATGAGCGTCGGCTTTCCGGCGAATTCGATGCGGCCGACCACGGCGACTTCGGCTCGGCCGGCGGGGCCGAATATCTCGGCAAAGGCCGGTTCGTCGAGCACGGCGAAGACGGCGGCGGCGATTTCGGCCTGCCGGGCCTCGTCCAGCGCATGGGCGGGGCTCGCAAGGAAACGTCGCGCGGCCTCCGCCCGGTCGGCCGCCGCGACGCCGGGCAATGTCTGCAGCAGGCGATGGATGAGGCGGCCGCGCTGGTAGCGCGCGGTGGTGTCGCCGGCGAGCGGCGAGAGCGCTGGCGGCTCCGGCACATCCTCGGGCGGCAGGCGCGACGGCGCGAGCGGGCGGGACGGCGACGGTTCGACAGGTGCCTTTAGCCGTGCCCAATCCGGCAGCGGCAGCAGATCGATCCTGGCCGCTTCCGTTTCCGGCTTTGGCGTCTGTTTCTGTACGCCTTCGATGCGCCAGATCTTTTTCCCATCGGCGAGAAGAATTTCGGCCGCTTCGGGCTTCAACGCCGCGGCGATGAGATTGTACCAGCACTCGGCGCCGGGTTCGTCCTCGCCGCGATATCCGCAGATATAGAGCCGGTCGCGAGCCCGCGTCATCGCGACATAGAGGAGGCGCCGATATTCCTCGGCCTGCGCCTTCCTGTGCGCCTCGCGCGCAATCGCGGAAAGCTCGTCCTCATCTTTCTTGCGCACCGGCCAGAGCAGCAGCTTCGGCTCCGTCGGCAATTCGAGCAGCGCCGGGTCGTGCCGCGCATTGGGAAGCGCGCAGGTATCCGGCATGAAGACGATCTCGGCTTCAAGGCCCTTCGCGCCATGCACCGTCATCACGCGCACTTCGTCGCGCCCCTGCTCCATGTCGCGCTTGATTTCCGATGCACCGCGTTCGACCCAATGAAGAAATCCCTGCAGCGACGGCGCATGACGTCCCTCGAAATCGAGGGCGAGGGCGAGGAACTCGTCGATCGGATCGTTGGCGTCCGGACCGAGACGCGAGAGAAGTTTCAACCTTCCGCCGCGCGCGCCGAGAAGCTCGGCATAGAATTCGTAAGGCCGGTCGAAATCGGCCCGGGAAAGCAGCCATGCGAGAAAGGCATGCGCCTCGCCGAGACGGGACCGCTCGCCCGCATGCAGCGCAAGCGCCTGCCAGAGCGTGCCCTTGCGGTCCACGGCGAGGTCGAAGAGTTCATCTTCCGTGAGACCGACAAAGGGACTCTTCAACAAGGTCGCGAGGTTGAGATCGTCTTCCGGCAGCAGCGCAAAGCCGCCCGCCGCCATCATGTCCATCACCGCGATCTGCTCCGTCAGCACCATGCGGTCGCTGCCGGCGACCGGTACGTTCAGTTCCTTCAGATGCCGCACCATTTCCGCGACGAAGGCATTGCGGCGGCGGACGAGGATCAGAATGTCGCCGGGGCGGATGGCACGGCCTTTCGCGACCAGCGGTTCCTTCGTGTCGAGCCAGCGCCTGATCGTCAGGGCGATGCGTTTTGCAAGCTTCGCGGCGGGCGCCGTCTCCGTCATGTAATCGAGCGGTGCATCCCAGGGGTTCTGCTCGTCCTGTAGATCGGGCGCTTCGAGGTCCCATATTTCGACGAGGCCGGCATCGAGTTCGCGATGCGCGACATGGGTATCGACGACGCCGGAGACGCTGAGCCCTTCGCTGGCCAGCGAGAGCGCAAAGACCCTGTCGACGGCGGCGAGAACTTCCGGCACCGAACGGAAGGAGCGGACCAGCGGCACGGCGGACCAGAGGCGTTCGGCCTGCTTCACGCGGCGCTCGAAATGGCGCTTCATCTGGTCGAAGCGAGCGGGGTCGGCACCCTGAAAGGAAAAGATCGACTGCTTCTCGTCGCCGACCGCGAAGATCGTGCGGACACCGGGACGCGCGCCGGCGCCGGACAGGAACTCCTCGGCCAATGCCGAGATCACGTCCCATTGCTCGGGGCTCGTATCCTGCGCCTCGTCGACCAGAATGTGATCGATGCCGCCATCGAGCTTGAAGAGCACCCAGGGCGCCATCGCACTTTCGATCAACAGCTTGCGCGCGCGGGCGATCAGGTCGTCATAATCGAGAAGCGCGCGGCGGCGCTTGACCCGGTCGAAATCGACGAGGATCGCATCGGCGAGATGAAAGATCGCTTCCGTCGCCTGCGCAACGCCGACAGCCCTGAGACGGGCGACGAGGGCGAGGATGCGGGCCTGCTCGCGGGCAAGCGCTTCGGCGAGCGCAGGATTTTGCTCCGCGGGCTTCTTGGTGATGAGCGATTTTCGCGGTGCGTCTTCTTTCGTCAGGAAGATCAGCTTGTAGTCGTCGAGTTTACTGAGGCGCGAAACGGGATCGGCGAGGAACGCATGAAGAGAGGCCGCACGTTCCATATCCGTCTTGGTGCCGGTCGCGAGAAGTGCGGCGGCGGCGCGCATCTCGTCTTCCGGCAGATCGACGATTTTGTCGGCGATGCTCTCCGGCGTCTCGCCATCCTCGACGGCGAGCGCCGCATGGATCGCTCTTATCGCGCCGTCGAGACCGCCGAACTGCTTCAGCAGCTTCTCGAAAAGATCGCGACGCCCGGTGATTTCCTTCAGAAGCTTGCCGAAGACGAGTTCGTCGACGCGCTCGACGACAAGCGTCAATGCGCGGCCGAGCGGCGTTTCCGGCTGGCTGCCCGCGAGGCGCAGCACCCGGTCGCGCACATCGTCCATCAACTCGTCGGCGCTGCGGTCGTCGAGAATTTCGAAATTGGGCGGCACGCCAGCCTCGAGCGGGAAGCGTCCGAGCAGGCGCTCGCAGAAGGCATGAATGGTCTGTATCTTCAATCCCCCCGGCGTTTCGATGGCACGGGCGAAGAGGCGGCGGGCAAGCTCGAGCTTTTCCTTCGAAGGCGCGCGGCCTTCCATCTCGGCGATTTTTCGCGCGAGCTCTTCATCGGGCAGCATCGCCCAGTCGCCGAGGCGCCTGTAGAGGCGGCTCGACATTTCGGCGGCGGCCGCCTTCGTAAAGGTCAGACAGAGAATGCGGCCGGGCTCGCTGCCCGCCAGCAACAGCCGCGCGACGCGCGTCGTCAGCGCATGCGTCTTGCCCGAACCCGCATTGGCCGACACCCAGACCGACGCAGCCGGATCGGAAGCACGCATCTGCGCTTCATCGGCATCGGGACGCCTCTTCGTTTCGGGGACGCTCATTCGCCGCCTCCCGAAGCCGACCATTCTTTCACGCGCGCAAGGTGATCGTAATCGCCGTAGCTCGCTTCGAACATCGGACGGGGGCGCGACAAATAAGGCGTCGCCTCGTCCGCGTAGCGCGTCAGCAACGCGACAAGGCTTGCATATGTTTCCTCGACGAGACCGTCTGGCTCGATGGCGCGCGTCTCGCCCGCCTTCTCGCCGCCGGTAAGGCGCAGATAGAGAAGTGCCGATGTTTTCGCCGATCCCAGTTCGGCAAAGGCGCCGCGAGCGGCCATCGCCGCTTCGAGCGGCAATTGCGGCGTGAGACCGGCTTCCACCTGGCGGAGCGTCGGTGTCGAACCGGTCTTGTAGTCGATGATGCGGAGCGTGCCGTCCTTCATTTCGTCGATGCGGTCGGCCTTGCCGGTAAGCGTCACCGACCGCACGAGTTCTGCGATTTCGATGCTGCCCTGCAGCTCCGGATGAACGCGCGAGATATCGGCGCGGAGCTTTTCCTCATAATCGACGACCCAGGCGGCGATGCGCTTGAAGCGCGGCCACCAGAAAGCGGCGACGCCGGGGCGGTCCAGCGCATGGGCGAAGGTCTCGCGACCGATGCGAACGAGTTCGTCAAGCGCATTGGCCGGCAATTTCTCTGGATAGGCCCGCGAGAAATTTTCCAGCGCCGCATGGATGATGTTGCCGCGCTCGGCAGCGGCGATATCGGCGTCGATCGGATCGAGGGGGCGCAGGCGCAATACCTTCTTTGCATAGATCGCGTAAGGATCGCGGATCAGCGTTTCGATTTCGGTGACCGAAAATCTGACAGGTCGTGCGGCGAGCGGCGGCTTCGGGCGTGGCTTCTCGCTGGCGGCGACGCGGTCCGGCGTATCGAGCGCTTGCGCCCAAGCGGTCCATCCCGGTGCGGCCAGCGCATCGGCGCGACTGATGCCCGCGAGCAGGCTCTGCAAGCGCAGCAGCCAGCGCGAGGCGACCGTCGGCGCGCCTTCGACTTTCAGCGCGCGCGTCAGCACCACTTCGGCGGCACTGGCGCCTTCGGCAAAATCATGCGCCGCAAGGCCGATACGGCGCTCCGGCGGCTCGAGGCCCAGAGCTGCCCGCATCGGGCGGTTGAGCCAAGGGTCGATATTCGCTTCCGCCGGCCAGGTGCCTTCGTTGAGGCTGCCGAGCACGATACGGTCGGCATGCTGAAGGCGCGCTTCGAGCGGACCCCAGATGAAGAGACGCGGATGACGGCCGAAGCGGGGACGCAGGACGCGCGTCGACGCAAGCTCCGAGAAGGCGCGCGCATAGGTGTCGATATCGGCATGGCCGAGGGTCGGCGCCGCTTCGAGGAGATCGGCGACGAAGGTGGAGGCCGCCTCGCCTTCCTCCTTCGTCCAGAGTTCGGAGCCGGTCTCGTTCCGCGCCAGCGCTTCGGCGGCGGCGATATGGGCGCGCGCCATGTCGTCGAATGCGGCACCCGACAGGCGCAAATCGACGAGCGGCTTCAATGCGGCCTCGAGCCTGTCGAGCAGACTGTCGAGGCCCACGAAATCCCTGAGCGACCGATCGCGCGCCTCATGGTCTTCCCTCGCCTCATTCAGAGCCGCGCGCAGGCCGGCAAAGCCCGGCGCGGGACGCGGCCCGCGGAGCACGAGGCGTTCGAGACGGCGCGTTTCATCACGCAGCCGTGCCGGATTTCCGCCGAGCGCCGCGAAGGGATGTTTCAGCACGGCCAGCAATCCGAGCGGCGCGAAATCGTCGGCGACCGTTTCGGCGACAAGGCGCAGATAGACCATGGGCGGCGTGGCGGCGAGCGGCACGCCACCCGAATCGTCGATCTCGATATCCCAGCGGCGGAGTTCCATCGCGACGCGGCGGGCAAGCGCGCGATCCGGTGTGATCAGCGCCGCCGTCTTTCCCGGTGTTTCGAGCGTGTCGCGCATCAGCAGCGCAATGGCGCCGGCCTCGTCGCGCTGCGTCGGCGCCTCGATCAGAGAAAGACCTTCGAGCGCGGCGTCGGCCTCCTGCTTCAACGCGTCGAGACGCGAGCGCCAGAGCGAGGTGGTGTCGGCGGGACGCAGCGCTTCCGACAGAAGCCTGATGCGGGCGCGACGCGCGACGACCGGCGCGACGCCGGGCCAGAGCGCGACGTCGTCGCGGTCGACGCGGAGATGCGTCAACAACTGTTTCAGCCCATATTGCGGATGGGACTGCGTGCCGGGGCCGCCGATCGCGTTCCAGCTTTCCTTGTCGAGTTCGGTATCGAGGCCCGGCAGCACGACGGCGCCGGCGGGGAGCCGCGCGACGACGGAAAGAAGGTCGGCGGTAGCCGGGATCGAGCCCGTGGAACCTGCCGCAATGACCGGCTTTGAAAGCGGAAACTGCGTCCAGGCGGCGGCTTGCGTTTCGAGAAGCGCGTTGCGGCGCGCCGCGCTTTCCATGAAGCCGAGGCGCGCGAGCTCTTCCGGCCAGCGCTCCGTCAACAGCTTCAGGAACTCGATGGTGATCTGCCAGTATTCGGCGAATTCGTCCGGCACCAGCGAGGCCAGAGACTTCAACTCGACACGTTCGGTCAGCGCCATGTCGAGGAAGCGGCCGAGATCGGCCGCAAGCGCCAGCGCGCGGGTGAGATCGGATCCCTCTTCCGTCTCGTCGAGGTCGAGGATCAGCCGGGCAAGGCGGAACTGGCGTTCAAGCGGCGAGATTTCGGGCGGCAGGGAGAGCGCCTGCAAGGGCTGCGAAGCAACGTCGAGTGTCAGTTCATCCTCGTCGACATCGCCGAGGGGACGGATTGCCGGCAACAACATTGCCCCGCCGCCGCCCGCCCGCAGAAACGCATCGCCCAGCGCGCGCACGGCACGGCGCGTCGGCAGCAGGATCGTGACGTCGGCAAGCTCGACGCCCTGGCCGAAGCGGCCGCCGAGCGACGGATCGGCGATCAGCGTCCGCGCCAGCGCGTCGAGAAAGGGCGTGCCGGACGGAATGGTGAAAAGACGCGGCGAATCGTGGGCCATAGGCCAGTCTACCCCCGCTCTCCGGCCGGATTGAAACCCTGCCTAGAGATCGCGCATGAAGGCTTCGGCGGAGGCGAGATCCTCGGGCGAGCCGACATGCATCCAGATGCCGGACATGCGCTGGCCGAAAAGCGTGTCCTTTTCCATCAGCCGGTCCCAGATGAGATTGGTCGAGAAGGACCCGTCGGGACCGTCGGCGAAGAGCTGCGGTTTGATGACCTGCACGCCGGCAAACATGTAAGGCACAGTTTCAGCA
>CAISYL010000126.1 GCA_903889655.1 uncultured Alphaproteobacteria bacterium
GCAGCATTTCCTCAAGATGAAGATCGCTCTGCAGATCACCGACAAGGAAGCCGTGAAGCGTCTCGATGCCGAACTTCCGCGCGTCCTCGATAGTTTCCAGGTCTTTCTCCGCGAACTTCGGCCCGAGGACCTCGACGGTTCAGCGGGCATGTTGCGCGTCAAGGAAGAACTGCTGCGCCGCATTTCGCTCGCGATCCAGCCGCCGATCGTCAGCGACATTCTCTTCAAGGAAGTCATCGTTCAGTAGGGCAGTGCCCTCGCCAGGATTGAGTGCAAGTGAATGGCTGAAATCGACGAAATCGATCAAGACGAAATGGCAGCCGCGATGGCGGCCATGGAAGACGAGGATGATGCGGCAGCGGAACCTGCGTTCCGCGCGGCGCCCGAGCGTGTGCTTAATCAGGACGAAATCGACAGCCTGCTCGGCTTCGAGATCGACAATGAAGATGCCGGCGAGAAATCCGGCATTCGCGCCATCATCAATTCGGCACTCGTCTCCTACGAGCGCTTGCCGATGCTCGAAATCGTCTTCGACCGGCTGGTGCGTTTGATGACGACAAGCCTGCGCAATTTCACCTCGGACAATGTCGAAGTCAGTCTCGACAACATCTCCTCGATCCGCTTCGGCGACTATCTGAATTCGATCCCGCTGCCCGCCATTCTCGCGGTCTTCCGCGCGAAGGAATGGGACAATTACGGCATGTTCACGGTCGATTCGAACCTCATCTATTCGATCGTCGACGTGCTGCTCGGCGGACGTCGCGGCACCGCTGCGATGCGCATCGAGGGCAGGCCCTACACGACCATCGAACTCAATCTCGTCCAGCGCATGATCGAGGTTGTGCTGCAAGACGCCAAGGCCGCCTTCGAACCGCTGTCGCCCGTCAATCTCGAACTCGACCGAATGGAAACCAATCCGCGCTTCGCGGCGATCGCACGTCCCGCGAATGCCGCCATTCTCGTGAAGCTGCGCATCGACATGGAAGATCGTGGCGGCCGCATCGAAATGCTGTTGCCCTATGCGACCCTCGAACCGATCCGTGAATTGCTGCTCCAGATGTTCATGGGCGAGAAATTCGGACGCGACTCGATCTGGGAAAGCCATCTCGCGACCGAGTTGTGGTCGACCAAGATCCCGCTCGAAGCCGTTCTCGATGAACAAAAGCTGACACTTCGCGAAGTCATGGATTTCAAGGTCGGTCAGACGCTCATGCTCAACAACGGCCCCGACGCGCTTGTCGAAATGCGCTGCGGCGGCGTCCCGCTGGCGTCGGGCCGGATCGGCCGGCTCAGTAGCAATGTTGCCGTGCGTATCGAGCATGGCATCAAGAAGACCAATCGCACCGAGGCCATAGAGGCTGCAATCGCCAGCGCTCAGGGCGCGGACGCCAGAAATGCGGGAGCGCGGAGATGAGTGTGCTGAACAATGGTGTGCCGTTCGATCTGCTTCTGGAAGGCATCGTGTCGATCCTTCTCGCTGCGACAATTGGTTATTGCGCGACGCTTGATCGTCGCCTGCGTGCCATGCGCTCGGGCCAGGATGGATTGCGCGATCTGATCCGCGATCTTTCGGCTGCGACCGGGCAGGCGGCAGATGCAATCGCCCGTCTGCGGGACGCGAGCAACGCAACCGGGCAGCAGCTGACCGAGCAGGTCGCACGGGGCCGCAGTCTCGCCGATGAACTCGCCTTGATGCTCGAATCCGGCAATGCCATCGCGGATCGTCTTGGCAACATGGAGAGCCGGCGCGCATCCACACCGGCGGCATCTACCACGCCTGTCATGCAGCCCGCCGCCGCACCTCGTGTCGTGCCGCCGCGCGAAACGAAGACAGTTCCGACGCCGCAGCATCCGCTGCTCGATCTCCTGAAGCGGGCTCGCTGAGGTTTATCCATGTTTCACCGCCTTCGCCTGCTGCCGACCGTCATGCTTTGCGCCGGGCTCTTGCTCGGCCTGAAAGTCATCCACCTCGTCGGCGGCCTTGAAGAATTTGCGGCTGTTTCCCCGGCGCAGGCGGGCGATCCCGGCGTCGACGATCCGGGCCCCGGCGAGAGCGCCCAGAGTGGGAAAAAGAAGGCAAGCGCTGAAGGCGACGGCGGAACCGTGTCCACGAAAAGACCTGCCCAGCAGGAGCCCGGACCCGCTGACCCGCAGATGAGTGCGGCGGAAACGGCCGTGCTCGGCAGTCTTTCCCAGCGTCGAGACGAACTCGACAAACGCGCCAAGGATCTCGACATGCGCGAGCAATTGCTCGCCGCGGCCCAGAAACGTGTCGAGGATCGGGTGGCCGAATTGAAGGCCCTCGAAGCCAGCATCAAGAGCCGCATTGCCGATAACGATAAGGCGAATGAAGAGCGTCTCGCGAGCGTCGTGAAGATGTACGAGACGATGAAGCCGAAGGATGCGGCGCGGATTTTCGAGCGCCTCGACATGGGTGTTCTGGTCGACGTGACCAAGCGCATGGAGCCCCGCAAGCTCGCTGCGATCCTCGCCGCCATGGATCCCGTGACGGCGCAGGAACTGACGGTCGAACTCGCTACGGGCGACAAGCTGACCGACAATCCCGACGATGTTCCCGCGAATAAGGCGCCTGCCGCGGCTCCTGTTCCTGCTCCCGGCACACCGCCGGCTCCCCAGGCGGGATTGCCTGCTGGTCCTGCCAAGGGACCGGCCGGAAAACAGGCCTGAATCCCGCGTCAAAATGGCTGTGTCGAGGCCGGGATGCAGTCCACTTAAGCGTCACTTAACTCTGCGTACCTATGCTTGTGGAGAGGCGCCTGCGTTTGGGCAGGCGATTCCATGGGCGCGGCCGGCGTCGAAATTGGCGGGCAAAGATCGTGATTGGGGCCGGATGGCATCCTCGGAAGCTGCGTGAGGCGGTGCAAGGCATCGCCGGGCTCCGTCATGCGCGCTGGACCGGCATTCTTGTCGCGCTGATTTTCATAAGCGCGATGATCGGCGCGGC
>CAISYL010000127.1 GCA_903889655.1 uncultured Alphaproteobacteria bacterium
CCGGCGCCGCCGGAGTACCGGGCGCGCCGGGTGTCGCCGGGGTGGCTTCCGACGCCGCAGGTGCCGCCGCCACAGGGGCGGCAGGGGCCGGGTCTTCGGCAAAGACGGAAGAAGTAGGCACAAAAAGAGCCGAGCAGAACAAGACGAGGCTCAGAGCTATAGCCGCACGTATCGACATCGAGAGCATCCTTTGACTGATGGGGTCGGCCTCCATGCCTGCCCCCGAATATCCACGACGCTGTCCCCTCCTCGCATGAGGTCATCGAGGGATCAGGCATCAGCGCCTTGAAAACCTCACTGCTGATCCAGACGGAAGGTCACCGCCACCCGGTGCCAGACTGCTACCGCCATCCCGGCCTGCATCGCCGGCAGGAAGCGCCAGTTGCTCTCCGTATACCGGACCGCAGACTGGTCGAGCTTCGCAAAACCGCTCGACTTCTCGACCCGTGCCTCCTGCACCGTTCCGTCCGTCCGGATGTAGAGATTAAGGACGACCGTCCCCTCCTCCCCCATACGTACCGAAGACGCCGGATAGGGCGGCTTGCGGTTCGGATGATCCGGATCCGCCCGCGGTGTGACTGCGGGTTCCGTCGGCGTCGACGGCGCAGCGACCTTCGACTGCACCGCCTGGATTGCATGCGGAGCCGGCGCCGGAGCGTTGATCGTGATCTCCGGCGGCGGAACAAAGGGCGGCGGCGTGTCGAGGACGGGCGGCGGCGGAGGCGGTATCTCGTCCCGCTTCACTTCGGGCGGCGTCTCTATGATCTTCGCAATAAGTGGACTCTTGACGGCCTCAACGACTTTCGCACCCAGGCCGTTCGTCAGGGCCCAGATCAACAACCCGTGAATCAGGATTACGGCGCCAAGCCCAAGCCCCCGTCGTGCACCAGGCCCATCTCCCTTGTACGTCAGTTGGCCACCCATATGCTCCCCCGTAACATTTCGATTCCAGCCGCCGTCATCGGACGCAGTGGTGAGGCCATCCGACTTCATTCGGCCATATGTCCGCACTCTTCGCCATACCCGCTTCAACCGGTCGTTCGCAAAAACCATCGCCGTCCAGCCGGAAAGCCAATTCAGAAGGATGCCGGGACTTGTTGTCGTATCTCGACGACACGGAAAATCCCCATGGCCTCATCCGGAACCAAGATTGACGGTACAAAAAAATGCCGAACCTGGAGTCATTTCAAACACAATAATATTCGCTGATACGAAAATATATACACCGTACATATATCGTCAATGCGTTTCTATTGGTGGTTTCCGGCCATCGATCAATCCGCAATCCGTTTCGAGACCGCCTGACACAAACCCGGAATGAATTCCGCCCCCTCAATCACGCGCATGCTGCTTCCATCGAGTTCGTCTTCGAACTCCTGCCTCTCTCCACCGAGAAAGGCGGCCAGGAATGCCTCGGCTGTCGCCATGAAAGACAGCCTGTTCTCCGGCCGCGCAAAGCCGTGACCTTCGTCCGGATAGAGAACGTAAGTGACGGGCTTCCCCTGCCTCTTCATCACGCCCACGATCTGATCGGACTCTGCGCGCGTGACGCGGACATCATTGGTGCCCTGCGCGATCAGTAGCGGTTTGACGATGTCTCCACAGCGATGGAGCGGAGATCGTCCGCGAAGAAGGTTCCGCCCCTCTTCCGTACGTGGATCTCCCGTACGACGAGCAAAGGTTTCAAGGAGTGGAGCCCAATAAGGCGGAAAACTCGCAAGCAGGGTCTCGAGGTTCGATGGACCGACAATGTCGATACCGCAGGCGAACACGTTCGGCGTGAAAGAAAGCCCCACAAGCGCCGCATATCCTCCGTAACTTCCGCCCATGATCGCAATCCGGTCACGATCTGCGATACCCTGCTCCACGGCCCAGTCAACCGCATCCAGCAAATCGTCATGCATGCGGCCACCCCATTCGCGATCGCCCGCATTCACGAATGCCTTGCCGAACCCCGTCGACCCGCGGAAGTTCACGCTGAGAACCGCGTAGCCGCGGCTTGCCCAGAATTGATGTTCGGCGTTGTAGCCGAACACGTCGCGCGACCATGGCCCTCCATGCACCAGAAGAACCATGGGAAGCGCTGGCAACGGCCGGTCTGCCTTATCCGGTCGATCTGCCGGCAATGTCAGATAGGAAACCAGATCCAGACCGTCCCGCGTGGGGATCGCAATTGAACGCATATGGGCCAGCGCCCAGCCCTCGAGATCCGGGCGCGCCGCAAACAGGAAGGTCATTTTCCCGGTCGCGCGCTCATAAAGGTAATAGCGCCCCGGATTGTCGTCGCCGGACCAGGCAACGACCCATATTCGGTCGTCGTCGCTTCGCCCGGCGATACGGAAGTCGCCATACTCGGCGAGCCGGCGGTAATCCTCCGCAACCGACGGGTCGAGCACCGTCCATTCTGGCCTAAGATAATCGGTACGATAGGCCTCGGCGTGGCGGGTGAGAGGATTGATCTCGATATGCAGAACATCCGTCTTCGGATGCCCGCCGAGCAGTACGACTTCGCCGCTCAGGAGATCGAGCGTGGCGGCGGCGGCTGTATCCCGTCCACGGCTGTCGAGCAGATAAGCGATATTCCCGCCCGGGTCTCCCATCGCGACCGGCGTGGTCGTGATGACGTCTTCTCTAGGAATATGAAGAAGATCGCGCCAGCTACCGCTCTCGCCGGGGACCAGAATATCGCGACCGCCGTCGCTCGTGTTGCGGATCGCCATCCGCAGACGAAGTTCATCGTCACACAGAAACTGTGCAAATCCGGCATTCTCCTGAAGGAGATGTCTCTCGCCCGAAACAATGTCCACGCGATAGACGTCATGCCATCCGGAATCGCGATCATTGATCCCGACCAGTGCCTCGCGCTGAAATTTGCGGCTGAAACCGATCACGCGCGCCTGTATTGCGGTGCAAGGCGTCAGATCAAGTGCCTCCCCGCCCTGAATATCGACGCTGTACAGATGAAAATTCTCGTCACCGCCGATATCCTGCAGATACCAGAGATGCGAGCCGGTATGAGCCCAGCCATATGAACGGATGCCCCGCTTTCGGTCCCCGGTGACGGGCATGGCTTGCGTCAGGTCTTCGATCGGAGCGACCCAGATGTTGAGAACGCCGTCCAGCGGCGCCACATAGCTCAGCAGGCGACCATCGGGACTGATCTGCGGCATGACCTGTGTCGGGTTGCCCAGCAGCAGCGCACGCGGAATGAGCGGTCGTGTCGAAACCATCTGACGACATCCTGAAAAAATGTGGTGAGGAGCCCGCAAATGTCCGTTGTCCTGCTTGTTCCCCCGAGGCGATCAACAACGCCTCCTATGCTCTACGTCCCGTTGAGGCCGCTCCCGACAGGCGAACAAGACCCTACCGTTCCGCTTGCGCCGCGACGGCCATCGCATGCCAGTCGAATGCCAGCGCGAAATGTTCCAGCGGCGCGAAGGGGCCGGGGTTCGCCGCAACGATCAGTGCTGCATTGTCGGAGAGCCTTATGATCAGCCCGACTCTCTTTTCAGAAATCATCCTGACGGCGGAGACACCATTTAATGTCGTGCGCTCAAGCCGTCTTCCGGACTTGTTCGACTTCAGATCGCTGTCGAGCTTGTCGAACATCAGTCGTGCCATATCGCCGGCGACGATGGCAACGTCGAGCACCAACCTTCCCGATGCGTAACTTCGCTTTACCGTGACCGATCGAAAGCCGAGAAAGTGGAGCGAGTCGCCCTCAGCATCCCTGGCTGTCCATCCAGGCTGATCGTGAAGAAGCGGAAGGAAGGGAGCATAGCTCGATTCTGCATGAGCGCTTGCAGCTCCGAACATGATGAAAAGACATGAGAAAAGGAAGATGGCGCGTGACAAAGAAGTCAGTGCCTCATCCCGGCGCCGATCGGTGCCGTAGAAAGCTGAAATCCTGCTCTGACGAATCTGAGACGCCGCGTTCTCATCGACGAAAGAGAGATCGCGACGATCTCCGCCTGTTCGCGCTCGATTTCAACGGCAAACCAGGCGGGCGATGATCCATCCGCATAGGTGGCGCGCCATAGATCGTCTCCGAGCTTCGTCAGGAGATAAGACACGCGGCCGAAATGCGTCCGAAGAAGGAGATACACCGCATCGCCTTCACATCGGATGTCGGCCGAAGCCGGAACCTCATCATTGTGATAATGAGCGACCAGCGGCCCGGTATCTCCGGATACACCCGAATCCGCCAATCTTTCGAACCGCTGCACGACACCGCAATCCATCACGTCCAATCCATCAGATTGCAGCTCGTGTCCAACGCGGCGGAATTCCATCTCTCCCAAGGCGCCGGAAAAGACGACTGCCTCGTCGTCGCGATGAAGGAGAGAAGCCTTGGCGCTTCCGAAATCGACGATCGGAATATCTTGTTCGGTCGCAAGCCTTATGACCTGTCCGGTGCGCGGCTGCCGATAGAGCCCGTCGAACGGCGCAAACCTGGCAGGCGGCAAGGATTTCGGCCCGAGTTCCTTTTCGAGGACGACATCTATTATTTTCTTTGCAAGATCGGCCACTTTGACGTCCGATCTATTGGCGAGGATCGAAATGTCGAGGCGATGCGCCGGCACCTTGACCATTTCCGACAATCCACCGAGAACGGCGCCCGCGTGGCCGATCGTCGATACCCCCCGGTAGTCACGCATGATCAGACCGAGTCCGTAATCGCTCACGCCTCCGCTGCATAAGTGTGTCCTCGACATCATCGCGGCCCAGGTCGCCGATGAGCCGACGATCGGCCGGTCCATGTGACGAAGCCACAACAGCATGTCGTCGACCGTCGAAATGAGGCCCCCTTCCCCACCCAGCGGCAGAAGCATATGTCCCCGCCGCCATCCGCCGCTGGATGTGCGGACGTGGAGATGGGCGTTCCTAGGCACAATGTCGCCGTCGCGCCCCAGCAACTCGGTATCGACCATCCCCAGCGGCGCGAATATGCGCTCGCGCAAAAACGATCCGAAGGGGACCTGAGAGACGCGCGCGACCATTTCCGCCAGCAGCACATATCCGCCATTGCAATAGATGAAATCCTCGCCCGGTCTGAAATTGCGGCTTCGCAATCGGCACATCAGATTGAAAGGCTCTTCGTCCGGAAACCTGCCCGTCATGCCGGTCAGCAGCGTCCAGAGGTCGAGATGACAACGGAGACCGCCGGTATGCTGCATCAACTGACGCGCGGAGAGGGCATCTCCCTCGATCTTGAGCTCTGGTAAAACGGACCGTATATCTTCATCGATATCGATCTTTTGCTCCTCGTTGAGCAACATGACCGCGAGGCAGGTAAACTGCTTGCTTGTCGAACCGATCCGCATACGCGTTGCCGGTTGATTCACGACGCCCAGCTCGGCGCTCGCCAGGCCGTAGCCGCGCCGGAATAGAACCCGTCCCTTGTGCATCACACCAACATTGAGTCCGGGCGCGTCGCCCGTATTCAACGACGAAAAAATATCTTCCAGCCTCTCAATGACATCAGGTGATACCGAGATGGGCGCCTGTTCCGGGCCGGTCTCACTCCGCGACACGATTGAACTCCTGCTCATAGGCAAACAAGGCCGGCATGCCGCCGGTATGAAGAAAGACGACAGGTTCATCGGCCGGTATGCGACCGCTTTGGATGAGCGACACAAGTCCAGCCATGGCCTTCCCCGAATAGACCGGATCCAGAAGAATGCCCTCGGTGCGTGCCAGAAGCTCGATGATGTCGATGGTTTCGTCGGTCGGGATGCCATAACGAGGACCGACGAAGCCGTCTTCGAGAATGATCTTTTCTGGCGATGGCTGCCCTGCGCCAAGCCGTGCCGCTGTGGCGCAGGCGAGCCGGTGAATGTCGGTTACCATTGCCTGGTGGTCCACTCGATAAACGTTGATCCCATGGATTGCCGGCGCCTCAGATCGGATGACGCTTCCCGCAACGAGACCGGCCTGCGTTCCGCCGCTCGACGAGGCGTGCACGATCCGGGTCGCCTCGATTCCCGATGCAGTCAGTTGGTCCATCAGCTCGGAAAAACCTGCGACGTAGCCGAGCGCGCCCGTAGCCGTCGACCCACCCGTCGGAATGAAGAAGGGTCGCCGGCCGCGTCCGCGAAGATCGTCCATGACCCGCAGGAAGACTTGTTCGGGTTCGCTGTCGCCGGGTACGATCTCGATCTCGGCCCCAAGTATCCGATCGAGAAGTCGGTTACCCGACAAGCGATATCCAGGTCGCATGTAAGGAACCGTGTCGAAGAGTATAAGCTTCGCATGGAGACCGGCCGCCGCGGCTGCGGCGGCCGTCTGGCGGGCGTGGTTCGATTGGATGGCGCCGGTTGTCACAAGCGTATCGGCGCCAGCCGCCATCGCCTCGCCGAGCAGGAACTCCAGCTTCCTCGTCTTGTTGCCGCCCCCTGCGAGTCCCGTGCAATCGTCCCGCTTGATCAGGAGGCGCGGGCAGCGCATGCCCTTCCGGGCAAGCGCCGCCGCGAACCGGCCGAGCTCGGTCAGCGGCGTCGGGCGATGGACCAGGCGAAAGCGGGGAAAAGAAAGGACGCTATCCTCGCGGGAGGTATGGTCGTTGCAGGTCTCGTATTTCAATTCTGGGTCCTCGGCCGCATGGCGGCACATTTCGCGGTGAAGTCGAGGATGTGGCGGGCGAGTTGATCGGCACATCGCTCATCGGTGAGGATCGTCCCATGATCCGCATCCGGGATTGTCCGGTAATCTCCGAAATCGGACTCCCTTGCGGCTTCGATATGATGGCTCCATATCGACCGATGAAGCGCCGTTCCAGCCTCGCTGGATTGCGTCTGCCAGCCGCGCTTCCGGCCTGCGCTCACGACGAGGAGCGGAACCCTGCGCGGAAACGGACGCGCGATCAGTTGGCGTTGAATGGCGCCGATGGCCTTCAGCTCCTTCGCGAAGGTTTGAAGATGATGCGGTTCATTCATGGCGGCAAGAGCGGAGCTCCTCGCGTGCGGAGGTAGCCCCGCCACGAGTCGGGAAAAGGGCAAAGGCGGCGTCTCGCCGATCAGACGTGCCCCGGCTCCCGCGAAGCGCTGCATGCCCACAAAGCCACGAAGAACCGCACCACTCCACCACGACAATGCGCGCGGATCGGAATTTGTCGGATCGACGAGAACGGCACCGGCGATGTCCGATGGAAAAGCCGCGGCGAAATATTTGACCAGCAAGCCGCCGAGCGAGTGCCCAACCAGGATATAGGGAGGATCGATCGACATCGCTCCGAGAAGTGCATGAAGCCGCGCAGCAGCAGATGCGGCGTCTACTTGCCGCGGAACGACACCGCTCTTTCCGAGCCCCGCCCGGTCGTAGCTGACGACCTTCGCCTTCGCCGCGAGCCGCGGTTCGACCCAGGCCCACCAATCGCTGGTGCCGCCACCGCCGGCTTCCAGAACGATGGCAGGAAAACGATCGCACGAGCCGGTGATACGTGCATGAAGACACGTACCCCCCACATCGACAATCATCTCGACTTCGGTGCTCTGCGTCATGCCCCGCTCCACCTCAAAGCGAACGCTCGCCGATTGCGGGCATGATCTGCATCAATGTTCTGCCGCGACAATTGACAACTTCCGCATCCGACTCGCTGAGCGCCCGATCGGAGATTTCCTTGATAAAACCATCCTCGACGAGAACGTGGACACGATCAGAATCCACTTCAGTCCAGCCGTCGAAAAGCTTCGCGTTCCGGAAGATATCCCTGCTCATCGGCGACCCTGACTGCACACGCGGCGCACGAGAACTTTCTATCAAGTTCTACGCGCGAAAAGACGCGCTCCCGACAGAGGAACATCGAAAGAGGATGGAAGAAAATCAGGAGGACTTGCGGTCGCGATAGAGGACGATCACATCGCCCTTACGCCGCGCCTGGAGCTGGTAGAGTTCGCGAACGGAAAACAGCACGCTGTCTATGTCGCCGGTGCGAAATACGCCCGAGATCGACAGATTTCTGGCTTTCTCATCCTCAAGCACGAGCTTGATGTCGGTGTAGCGATTTATCTCATCGAGCGCCGCGCCGAGAACCGCACGCTCGAGATAAATTTTCCCGTCCCGCCAAGCCGCTTTGCCCGCGACCTGTGCGTTCCGCTGAACCCGCGCGCCGGTGCCGGAAGACGAAAACCGCGCCTCGTCACCGGCCAGCAGATTGACCTCGTCGGCTTGTCCAATCGCGGCGGTCGGCGCGGCATCGCTTCCCTGATCGACGCGGACATGCCCCTCGAGGACCGCGACTTCCAACGCCGACGAATCTCGCCTCACATCGAACTGCGTTCCCGTGACGACGACACGACGACCATTCGCTTCGACGACAAAAGGACGGGCGGCATTGTGGGCGACTTTGAAAAAGGCCTCGCCTTTTTCGAGAGATACCACGCGCATCTTGTCGTCGAGTTTCACCCTAATGCGAGAATCCGTGTTGAGCCAAACCGTGGACCCATCTTCCAAGGCCACGCTGCTGTGTTCACCCACCTTGGTCGAATAGACACCTTGGTTGAGCGAAAGCGCAAACGCACCGAACAGGGCCAGGCAGAGAACGGCCGCGATTCCAAGCCCCATGGGCTGAAGGAACATATTGCGACGGATTGCCGAAGCCGGGGGCTCCATGACGAGACGGGACCGTATGCCGGATCCCAGGGCGAGGGCCGGCGCAAGATTCCATACGGCCCTGACATGTTCGAACTGCCGCCGGTTCTCAGGCGTCTCATCCAGCCATGCCACGAGCGCAGTGCGATCCCCGTCGCTGACATCGCTTGCATTCAACCGCGCTATCCATTCAGCGGCCGTGCGCGGGTGTTTGTCGAAGGACATGCGCATGACACTCACCGCTCTTCAAGAAACGGTTGAACATGCTTGGCGCAATGCTCAACCGCCCGCGCCATTTCACGCTCTACCGTCCGTGTCGTCACACCGAGGCGAAGAGCAATTTCCGGATAGGTCAGATGCTCGACATGATGCATCAAAAATACATTTCTGGTCGAGGGACGAAGCGCCTCAAGCGCAACTTCGAGCTGCCGAAGACTTTGACTCCAGTGAAGAGATGTCTCCGCGTCAGGTGAAACATCTTCCGCGACCTCGTCCGTCAGTGGCTCATGTGCATTGGAGTAACGCACGACATTGCGGCGATATCGGTCGCGCGCAACATTGAGCGCCGTCTTGTAAAGATATCCCTGCGTTTCGCCATTCAACGTCCCCTGCTGTTCCTGACGCCACACTTTGAGAAACGTCTCCTGCACGCATTCTTCGATGTCATGCTCGTTGCGCACATAACGTCGAAGAAAACGTCCCACATCTCGCGCATGCTTGACGAACCATGCCTCGACAATCGATTTATGAGGAGGAGTCTCCTCTCCATCTGTCTCGCTCGACAACGCTACGACAAGGTCGACTTTCACGAGTAAACTTCCCTCACTCCGGGGGGTGCGAGCGGATGGATTTCCAAAATCGGATCGCGAACGCTCCCATGAGCCGGCCGCGCCCGTCAAGGATTGTTCACAAAGAACGGTTCCTCTGCGGAAGAATCCGTCGGAGATCGAAAATGTTCGCGCCGACCTGTCGGGATTTTCGCGGGACATGCGTAGAGCCATCTGCCTAGTCTCCGTTCGGCACGGCCTCGCCGGCCTGCCCGCCCGCCCGCAACTTCACCCGCCACAGAAAAACCGTGCCGAGGATACTCAAGCCAAGCGGCACCAGCGTATACCCGACCCGCAGAACGGAAATGGTATCTGCGGACTGAGATGCGGCGCCCGAGACGAAGCCGATGGCATCGAGGACCAGGCCGGCAAGCATCGCACCGGCTGATTGCCCGAGCTTCTGGCCCGCAACCAGGATGCCCAGATAAACGCCGAGTGAAACGACGATGCCACCGGGCAGAACGGTCTTGGCGATGTCGATGATCATCGACTGCAGAATGATGGCCAGTCCCCCGGCGCCAAGACCGAACAATCCCACAACGAGCCATGTTGCCCAGATCGGGCCGAACGACGCTGCGTACATCAGTGGAAAGGATGAGATGACGATCAGATTCCCGAGATGCAGCGTCAGCAGGTTCCCGAAACGTCGTGCAATGAGAGCGGCGAGCGGCATCGCTCCAATCGTGCAAACAAGAACGATCGATCCCAATACGGAAAGACCGGCCGGACCTCCATGCAGGATGTACTGATTGATGAAGGGAACGAAGGCGCCGATCACGCCGGCGGTAATGCCGAAGACGACAAGAAAGCCGATCAGAAAATAGAAGGCATGATTTGAGAACGTGGCCCGGATGGAGGAAAAGAGAGACAGATCGCCCCCCGGATTCGTACCGATCCTCACCTTGTAGCGCCTTGTCGTGGCAATGAAGGCCAGAAATGCGACACCGCTGAAGAGAGCGATCATGCCCGCCATACGCGCATATCCTGCCTGCCCCGCACCACCCCACGCAATCAGGATCGGGACCGAAGCCGTCGCCGCAAGGGTCAGGATTGCGGTTGTTACACCGGAAAACGCCAAGAGCGAGGTGCGCTCCTTCGCGTCGACCGTCATGTCATTGACGACGGCGAGGTGCGACACGCCGAGTGCGGTATGGCTGACCGATGAAACGATAAGCAGAAGTACACAAGCGCTCATCGTCGCCCAGTCCGAGCCGAACACCGGCAGTGAGAACAACAGATAGACGGAGACGACATAAGCGGCCGCGGAGGCAAGCAGAATGGGCGTTCTTGTTCCCGTCCGCCGTGCGATCCGGTCGACCCATCCGCCGATACCCGGATCGACCAGCACGTCCCAGATTTTGGGCAGAGCGACGACGACACCCGCCAGTGCCGGTCTCAACCCAAGAACCGCTGTGAGAAAGAACAGGAGGAGCATACTGATCGGGACGGAACCAATGCCGATGCCCGACGCACCCATTGCAAATCCTGCCTTGGACCCGAGCCCGAGCTTCACTTTGTCCACGATACTCCACCGCCTGTGATCAATGCCGCTTCCGACTCCAGGGCCGGCGGACTATGGCTTGCCGTACGAAGACAGGACGGACCGCCATGTGGCGATCCGTCCCTTATTTTCTCGATGGAGAGCGCTTGTAACTAGAAGGTGCGCGTCGCGCGAAGCCCGACGGTCAAGGGCGTGACAACGGTCGCCCGCGCCGCGCCACCGCCCGGCACATAGACCGTGTCGACGCTGACGAAGCCGCGCTTGTCGAAAATGTTGTCGGCGAAGAGATCGACGCCCCAGATATCATTGGTGAGCCCGGCGCGCAGATTGACGAGACCGTAGCTGTCCATGACCATATTTGGACGGCTCGTGCTGCCCACAAAGCCACTGTTGCGCTCGCCGATATATTTGTACGACGCACCAACCGAACCGCCCCAATCGTCGAAAACAGGGAAGGCATAATCGGCAAGAAGGGAGAAGGACCATTTCGGCACCGTCGGCAGTTTGTCGCCGTTACGTCCGCCGACGCTTGCTGCGTCCTCATCGAGATGTGCATCGGTGAACGCACCGTTGAAGCCGACCGTCAGCCCGGGCATCACCCGATAATTGGTCGCCAGCTCGATACCGCGGCTGGAAGCTTTGCCTCCATTGCCAAGATACTGGAAAGCGCCAGCCGGCGTAATGACACTTGATGATAGCTGAATCTTATTCCAGTCGATGTAGAAGGCCGAGACGTCGAGTGAAAGCGCCTTGTCGAACCAGTCGGTCTTGAATCCAGCCTCATAGTTCCAGAGTGTGTCGGAGCTAAAGGAGGTCGGGGCCGTTGTCGTTCCGGGCGGCAGCGCATTCGGACCGCCTGGCCGATAGCCGCTCGCCGCGACCGCATAAGCCAGGATCGAGTCGGTCATCCGCCAACGCGGTGCGATATGGTAGGTAGTTACGTCTTCCGAAGAACGACTTTCCAGATGACTGACGGACGTCGGCGATAGCTGATTGTTTATAAAGCCCGTGGAAGTCTGCGACCCGGACTGCTTATTGTGGCTCCGACGTATGCCGAGATCGAGGTCAATCGCTTCCGTCAGATAATAATCGATATTCGCGAAGCCGGCATATTCCTGATATTTCGATGGCACCTTCAGGCTGTAGGCCGTAGCGAGGACCGGCACGATCGGCGTCCCATTCGTGGTATAGCTCTCGATCGTCTGGCCTGTATCCGTGGTCTCATGCGTATAATAAGCACCCAACTGCCACTCGAAATAGTGGTTGCTGGGCGATGTCAGACGAAATTCCTGCGTCACCCTTTTGTCGTCGATTCCGGTCGGTGCAACAACCCGGACATTGCCGCTGCCGACGGCGGGATAGAGATAAAGTGGATTGAGAATAGCAACTAGCCCCTGCAAGGCAGGAGTAGTCGCATCGGCTCGAGCACGGATCGAGATACCGCTGTAGCTCGTCGACGAAACGAGGCTCGCCCAATCGAGGTCCCATTTCGCCGTCAGATTGTGCACCTGATAATGCTCGTTGGTCGTTTCGCGCAGATAGCGCGACTGGTCCAGATCGCCATATGTCGGCTGCTTCGTCGCATAGGTGACGTCCTCGACCGGCGAGCCGTCCACTTCGCTCGCCTGATAGAGAGACGAGAGACGCAACGAGAAATCGCTGCTCGGCTCGAAGAGAAGCGACAACCGCCCGCCCTCTACCGTCGCGCGATTCTCATTCGTATTGCCGGTTCCGACATTGTCGATAAATCCGGACGTCGTGCGCTTGTAGGCGCTCATCCGGAACGCTGTATTCTCGGAGATCGGCGCATTGATCATCGCCCTGGCGCCGCCATTGGCACCGCCATTCTCGGTGCCGCCGCCTTCGAGCTCGACGCGCCCCGCCCAGTTGTCCGGATCGGGCGGCGTCGTCACATATTTCAGAAGGCCGCCCATGGCTCCGGCGCCGTAGAGCGTCCCCTGCGGCCCGCGCAGAACCTCGATACGCTGGACATCAAACGGATCGACATCGGGAATGACGGTTGTGCTGCTCGATGTCCGGGTGAAGGGCGTGAAAGGTGTGTCGTCGATATAGGTACCGACCGTCGCGCTCGATTGTTGCACGCCCGTCGTCACGCCCCGCAACGTGATCTGGCCCAGCCCTGGCGTGGAACTGACGAAGGCGAGGCCGGGAACATAGGCCGCATAATCGGAAATGCTCTTCACCCCGAGTTTGCTGAGCGTATCCGCGGAAATTGCGGTCAGCGATCCCGCAACATCCTTGGCCCTTTCTTCACGCCGCTGCGCAGTCACGACGATCTCCTCGAGCGCCGCGGGAGAAGCCTCGGCGACCCTGGTCGGCTTGCGATTGACCACCTCGCTGCTGACGTCCCTCGCTTTGATGGCGATCGTCCCGCGTTCGTCGACCTTGAAGGTGAGGTTCGTGTTTTTGAGAAGCCTTGTCAGCGCGTCGGCCACCGTCAAAGCGCCCGACACCCCGGCGGTCTTGGCATCCCCGATCTGTTCCGGCGAATAGATGATCTGGCTATCCGTCTGAGCGCGGATCTGATCGAGTGCCGCCGCCAGACCTTCCGCCGGAATGGCAAGTTGAAATATCTTGTCCTGGGCAGCGGCTGCGCCGGGCAGCAGGCACCCCAGCGCCAAAAGCGCGATGGCAGCGGTACTGAAACGAGCTCGGCGTCGCGAGGCTAGATGCGAACAGCCATACTTTCCGGACATGAAGACCCCCGTGCTTATGCGCCGATCGAGAGCACCCCTCGCGCCCGAATTCTGACCAACGCCACTCAGCTATCTACGGAGACGTTCCGCGAAACCCGACAGCATATTCTGCATTTTTTATGACCGCGATCTCGGGGCCGGAAAATTGCAACGATCCCATGCATCATCCCTTTCCGGACGAAGCAGGATGCGCTTTAGAAAGGCACCGATCCTTTGTGATCTATCTGTTCCAGCGCGAAGGCGGACTCTATCCGGCCGACGCCCGGAATGCGGGTCAGCGTCTGTTTCAGGAAGCGTTCATAAGACGGCAGGTCCGAAACCATGATCTTCAGAAGAAAATCGCTATTGCCGGTCATCAGGTAGCACTCGACCACTTCGGGGCAGCGGGAAATTTTAGTCTGGAAGGCCTCGAGCACCTCCCCGTTCTGCGTGTCCATGCGGACGGTGGCGAAAACGCTGACCGGATATCCCAGCGCCGCCTGATCGACGCGGATCGTATATCCCCGGATGACCCCCGCCTCTTCCAGAAGTCGAACCCGGCGCAAACAGGGAGACGGCGATAAACCGATCTTCTCGGCGAGTTCACGATTGGTCATGCGCGCATCGTCGCGCAGAGCCGCGAGAATCTTGAAATCGATATTGTCGAGATGGATTGGCACGTTGATTATCCCTGCACCCTATTTCTTGGCATAAGATATCAATTTTTGTCGGCTTGCTAGCGGACTTTGGTGCCCTGTGCCAGAGCGACGCGTCTACTTTCCGGGAAGTCCTTGCTCTCCTGGAGAGAAACCGCGTGCCGGATTCAGCCCCCCACTTCGATGACGCCTACCAACTCGACGATCGCTACCGTCGCGAAGATGGGCGTATTTTTCTGACGGGAACACAGGCCCTTGTTCGCCTCGCCCTGATGCAGCACCGCCTGGATTTCTCGCGGGGCCTGAACACCGCGGGTTTCATCTCCGGATATCGCGGCTCTCCCCTCGGCGGTTTCGATCAGGAGCTCTGGCGACAGAAGAAGTGGCTTTCCGGGGAACACATTCATTTCGAGCCGGGCCTCAATGAAGATCTGGCCGCCACCGCCGTGTGGGGAACACAACAGATCGGCACCTACCGGCCCGCGCGCTACGACGGCGTTTTCGCCTTCTGGTACGGCAAGGGAAACGGCGTCGACAGGACGGGCGATGCTTTCCGCCTCGCGAATGCTCACGGCACGCAATCCCTGGGCGGCGTGCTGGCCTTTGCCGGCGACGATCATGCGGCACAGTCTTCAATCATACCGCACCAGACGGACCAGATATTCGAAGCCGTGATGATGCCCATTCTCAATCCGGCATCGATCACCGAATATCTCGAGCTGGGCCTTGCCGGCATCGCAATGTCGCGTTTCGCCGGAACCTGGGTCGCTTTCAAGACGATCACGGAAATCGTCGAGTCCGGTCGAACCATCGATCTCGCCGGTATTCGCCGGTCCTTTGTCGTCCCGCGCGATATCGTCGTCCCGGCTCACGGGTTCAATATCGATCCCGGTCTTGAGTGGCCGGCGCAGAGACTCGAGCTCGAACGGCGACTCCAGGACGAACGCTTGCCGGCGGCGCAGGCGTTCGCACGCGCGAATGGTCTCGACAAGGTCATCTACCGAGGGCCACGGGCGCGGCTCGGTCTCGTCACCACCGGCAAGTCGCATCAAGATGTCCTTGAGGCGCTCGGTCAGCTCGGGATCGATCGTCGGGCCGCTGAAGGTCTCGGTCTTTCCATCTATAAAGTCGCGCTCACCTGGCCCCTGGAGCCGGATGGCCTGTCGGAGTTCGTCGAAGGGCTCGAAGAGATTTTCGTGATCGAGGAAAAGCGCTCGCTTGTCGAACGACAGGTCCGCGAACTTCTCTATAACCGGCCCGCAAACCGGCGGCCATGCGTGGTTGGCAAACAGGATGAAACCGGCGCCCGTCTGTTGTCGCCCAACTCTGAACTGTCGCCGGAAACGCTCGTCGAAGCCTTGGCGAGCCGGCTTCTGCGGCTCGGCGGCGACACGGCGAGCCTGGTCACATTGCGACTTAATGAGTGGCGCAGCAGACGCCGGCATGCGCCACTGGCTGCCGCCTCTCTCACGCGCACGCCGTTTTTCTGCTCGGGCTGTCCGCATAATACGTCGACCCGTCTGCCGCTCGGCAGCACGGCCGGCGGCGGCACGGGTTGCCATCTCATGGTCGTCGGTCAAGGCCGCAACACCGAGACCTATACGCAGATGGGCGGAGAAGGCGCCCAGTGGCTGGGCGAAGCGCCTTTCAGCCAGGTGCCGCACATCTTCCAGAACCTGGGCGACGGAACGTTCCAGCATTCAGGCAGCCTCGCAATCCGGCAAGCCGTCGCCGCCGGCTCCAATATTACCTTCAAGGTGCTGTTCAACGACGCCGTCGCCATGACCGGCGGCCAGGCGCCGGAAGGTCAGCTCACCGTCGAGAAGGTCGCAAAGCTGACGCTGGCCGAAGGCGTTGCCGCCACCATCGTTGTGACCGACGATCCCGCTCGTTATGCCGAGGCCACGCTTCCTCCGGACGTTGCCGTACACCATCGGGAGGAACTCGATGCCGTGCAAAAGGAGCTGCGAGAAACGGCCGGCGTCACAGTCCTCATCTATGATCAGACGTGCGCGGCTGAGAAACGGCGGCGGCGCAAGCGCGGCCTGATGGAAGATCCGACCCGGCGCCTGTTCATCAACAAGCGGGTCTGCGAGGGCTGTGGCGACTGCGTCGAAGAGTCGAACTGCATTTCCGTCGAACCCGTCGACACGATCTATGGCCGCAAGCGTCAGATCAATCAATCCACCTGCAACAAGGACTACTCCTGCGTGAATGGGTTCTGCCCCAGCTTCGTCTCGGTGGAGGGCGGCCGCCTCCGGCGCCCGGCGCCGAAGTCGCTCGACGGGCTGGACGCGCTTGTCGCCGCCTTGCCGACGCCGGCCGTATATGGCGAAGAGAGCAGCGACATATGCAACATCCTCGTGGCCGGCATCGGCGGTACGGGCGTCGTGACGATCGGGGCTCTCCTGTCCATGGCGGCTCATCTCGATGGAAAAACGGCAACGGCTCTTGATTTCACCGGATTGGCACAGAAAAACGGCGCCGTCATTTCCCATCTTCGTATCGCGCGGCGCTCTGAACCCATCCATGCTGTTCGCGTTCCCGATGGAAGCACCGATCTGCTCATCGGATGCGATCTCGTCGTGAGCGCCAGCAGCGATATCCTCAAGGCGGTTGCCGGCCGTCGCACCCATGCGGTGCTCAACCTTGAGGCAGTACCAACGGCGGCGCTGGTCAAGGATTCGGGTCAGGATTTTCCGGCGGCGGCACTCCGCCAAGGTCTCGAAAAGAACCTGTCCGACGCCGATTTTATCGACGCCACGGCGCTGGCGACGAAACTCTTTGGCGATGCCATCGCAACCAACCTCCTGCTCCTCGGCTTCGCTTGCCAGAAGGGCTGGCTGCCGGTGAGCCTCGCGGCACTGGAGCGCGCGATTGAGTTGAACGGCGTGGCCGCCGAGAAAAATCGGCAGATACTCGGCGTGGGACGGCTTTACGCCGTCCATAAAGCTGTGATCGAGAAGGCGGCTGGCCTGACGTCGGAGCCGCCCGAGCAACCCACTCTGGAGACGCTCGTCGCATCTTTCGCCCGGGAACTCGAGGCCTATCAAAACCCGAAATACGCAGCACGCTTTCTGAGATTGATCGATACCGTCCGCGAGACCGAACGGCGCCTGCTTCCAGGCACAACGGCACTGGCAGAGGCGACGGCGCGCAGCTATTTCAAGTTACTCGCCATCAAGGACGAATATGAAGTCGCGCGTCTGTTTACGAATGGCGAGTTCGAGCGGTCGCTCAGCGAGACCTTCGAGGGCGCGCCAAGGCTGAAGTTCCACATGGCGCCGCCGATCTTGGCCAGACCGAATCTCGAGACCGGCAAAGTCGACAAGATGACCTTCGGCGGCTGGGTCATGCCCGTCCTCAGGATCATCGCCCGATTCCGATCCGTTCGCGGACGATGGTTCGATCCCTTCGCCTATACCGACGAGCGCCGGTTCGAACGCGAACTGATCGCGAATTTCGAGGGACTTGTCGCCGGCATTCTTTCGTCTCTGACCCCCGCCAATCACGGGCTCGCTGTCGAGATCGCAAAGATTCCAATGCGCATCAGGGGCTATGGACATATCAAAAAGCGCTCCGCCGAAATTCAGGCGCAGCGCCAGACCGAACTGCTGGGACGCTTCCTCGCTGCATCCGACGCCGTGCAGAACGTATCCCCCGAGGTACGCGTCACGATCTGACATCCTCCGGACATGAGGCCAGCTCCTCCCGTGGCACATGTCTCAACTGGCCGGATGCCAGATCCGCATCCGGCCCTTTTTATCCGACATGCGCGACGGCGCGACGCTGCGCATGCGACCACCTCCCATCGAGGAATTGTGTCATGACTGTCTTCAACGCCCCGGAATTCGACTCACACGAACTCGTAAGCATCAGCGAGGATAAGACCTCCGGTCTCCGCACGATCATTGCAGTACACAGCAGCGCGCGCGGCCCCGCTTGCGGTGGTCTGCGTATGTGGCCTTATGCAACCGAAGCGGAAGCGTTGCGGGACGTGCTGCGTCTGTCGAGGGGCATGAGCTACAAAAACGCGCTGGCCGATCTGCCGCTCGGCGGCGGCAAGGCCGTCATTTGGGGAGATCCCCGGCTTTCCAAATCTCCGGCATTGTTTCACGCCTTCGGTCGTTGCGTGGAGCGGCTCGGCGGTCTCTACATCACTGCGGAAGATGTTGGCACGACGACGGAGGATTTGGCGCAAGTCGCAAAATACACCCGTCACGTCACCGGCCTTCGAACCGGAGCCGCGCCGAGCGGCGATCCGTCGCCGCTCACGGCGTTCGGCACTTTCCTGTCCATCAAGGCGGCGCTCAAGACGCGTTACGGAACGGATGACCCGTCGGGACGTCGCATTCTCGTACAAGGGCTTGGCAATGTGGGAGCCGCTCTCTGCCATCAGCTCCATGAGGCGGGCGCGTCGCTCCTCGTTTCGGACATAAATCGAGAGCGCGTTCTTTACGCGATGGACCTGTTCAAATGCCAGGGTGTGGAAGCTGGCGAGGTTTTTCAATCCGACTGCGATGTCTATGCGCCATGCGCACTCGGCGCGACATTGAACGAGGAAACAATCCCGCGTTTGCGAGCGCGCATCGTCGTCGGCGCCGCCAACAATCAGCTCGCAAGCGAGGAAGCAGGACGAATGCTCTTTGAACGCGGCGTCCTCTACGGACCCGACTATGTCGTGAACAGCGGCGGCATCATCAATGCCGCCGCGGAGGTATCGGGTTTCTACGACGAGAGAAGCGTCCGTACAAAAATTGCGCGGATTCCGCTTTTGCTGGAGGACATCTTCAACAGAAGCGCGACCGAACGTGTCCCCACAAATGAAATTGCGGATGCAATGGCGCGCGCCCGTATGAGGCGCAATGATGCTTGAAAGAATACCGCGGCGCCTGGCCGGTTCCGCTCGCCTGATGAATGAACCCGTCGGCCTCCTGCGCTTGCCCGTCTCCGACGGGCGCGCGGTCTTGCGACGGCGTCCAGGCGGAAACCGGAAGCCGGTGCGCAAGGATGCACGGTGGAGAAACGGAACGGATCAAGGGAGCGCATCATGACGGCATGGACGGGATATTTCGCGCAGGACTATGCGGAGGCGCGGACGCGTTTCCTCGATGCGGCGCGCGGGGCGGGGGCGCGGGTGACGACCATCGTCCATCCGCTCAAGGGCCCCGATGACGGGGAGATCGCCGTCGATGTCGCGCGTATCGGCCCGCAGGACGCGCCGAAGCTCTTCGCCGTGACCTCGGGCACACATGGCATCGAGGGCTACACGGGCTCGGCGGTCCAGACGCGGCTTCTCGAAGACGGGATCGCGGGCGAGCTGCCGCCCGGGACGGCGCTCCTTTTCATCCATGCGGTCAATCCCTGGGGCTTCGCCCATGGTCGCCGCGTCAACGAGGACAATATCGACCTCAACCGCAATTTCGTGCGACCGCCGCTGCCGGAAAATCCCGGTTATGACCAGCTTCATGCCGCGCTGGTGCCCGCGCAATGGACGGTGGAGACGCGCGACGCCGCGCGCCGGGCGCAGGCGGACTTCATCAACCGGGAGGGCTTTCCCGCCTTTGTCGCGGCGCTGAGCACCGGACAGTACCGCCATCCCGACGGGCTCTTTTATGGCGGCGCGGAGCCGAGCTGGTCCAACCAGACCATGCGTGCACTTTTCGAGAGCGAATTCGCGCCGCATGAGACCATCGCCTTTTTCGACATTCACACCGGGCTCGGCGAACGCGGCGCGGGCGAGCTGCTCTGCACCGAGCGGCCGGGCCACCCGGTCTTCGACCTTTGCGTCGAATGGCTGGGCCCCGAGATGCGCTCCACCAGCGCCGGCACCTCCGTCTCCGCCGATGTGCGCGGCACCATGATGGGCGCGCTGATCGACCGGCTGACCTGCGGTGAGCGTCCCCGCCGCCTCGCCGCGCTGTCGATCGAATATGGCACTGTGCCGCCCGATCGCGTGGCAGCGGCGCTGCAGGCGGATAACTGGCTCTATGCGCATGGCGACCCCAAGAGCGTGCTGGGGCGGGAGATTGCGCGAAGCGTGCGCGAAGCGTTTCTTATCGAAGAGCCGGACTGGGCGGAGACGATCCATGAGCAGGCGGCGCGACATACCGCCCGCGCCCTCCGCG
>CAISYL010000128.1 GCA_903889655.1 uncultured Alphaproteobacteria bacterium
GGCTTGCGCTTCAGCGGCCAGACATATTCCAGCGCCGCGACCAGCGCCGGCAGGAGCGTCACCGCACCGATCATGTTGACGACGAACATGAAGGTGAGGAGGAGGCCCATGTCGGCCTGGAACTTCAACGCCGAGAAGGTCCAGGTCGAAACGCCGATGGCAAGCGTGCCGCCGGTGAACATGGTCGCCGAGCCGACGTCGTTCAGCGCCTGCAGATAGGCGTGGTACGGCGAGACGCCCATGCGCATGTAGCGCTGGATGCGGTTGTATTCGTAGATGCCATAGTCGACGCCGATACCGACGGCGATGGCGAGCACCGGCAGGGTCGAGATCTTGAGACCGATGCCGGCCGCTGTCAGGAACCAGTTGCCGATGATCGTCGACAGGATCAGCGGAAGGACGCAGCAGAGCGCACCACGCCACTCCCGGTAGACGAAGATCACGAGGATCATGACGACCAGATAGACGTAGAGCAGCATCGGAAGCTCGGCCTGCTCGACCACGGTGTTCGTCGCCGAAGTGATGGTGACGTTGCCGGTGCCGATACGGAGCTTCAGATCGTCGCGCTTGTGCTTGGGATCGTTGATCCAGGCTTCAGCCGCGTTGACGACCCGTTTGACCGTCTCCGCCTTCGTGTCGGCGATGTAGATCTGGACGCCCAGCGTCTTGCATTCCGTATCGACAAGCAGCGTCGAGCTCGAAACGCTCGAGGTGGCTTGTGCGAGAGCCGTCGGATCGCGCGGCAGGGCGGCCCATTTCGGATTGCCTTCCTGCCACATGCTGTTGATCGTCTTGCCGACGATCGGCAGACTCACCACAGACTGCACGCCGTCGACATTGCGCATGTCCCAGCTGAAGGTGTCGATGTAATGGAGCTTGCTGTAGTCGACGCAGGCGACGTCATTCGACTCGACGATCACGTTCATCACGTTGAGGCCGAGCTTGAAATGCTCCGCGATATATTCGCTGTCGAGGTTGTAGCGCGAATTCGGCCAGAGTTCGCCGGCGCCCGCATGCACGTCGCCGATCTGGCGCGTACGGCTCTCGTAAAGACCGACGGCACCGAGGATCACGCAGAAGCCGATGAAGACGAAAGCCCGGCCCGGCTTGGCGATCGCGGCGAGATACGGCCAGAACTTGGCACGGGTTTCCATCGCATGACGCACCTTGTCTCCGTACTCCGCACCGGGTGCGACATAGGAAACGATGAGCGGCAGCATGACGAGGTTCGAAACGATCTTGAAGGCCACACCGATGGAGGCCGTGACCGCCAGTTCGCGGATCATGCCGATCGGAATGATGTAGAGCGTCGCGAAACCGGCGAGACAGGTTGCGAGAGCGACCGAGCCGGGACGCAGCAGGAAGGTGAAAGTCGCACGCGCAGCCGCATTCTTGTCGAGGCCGGCGGCGATTTCGGCACCCACCATGTTGATCTGCTGCACGCCGTGGCTGACGCCGATGGCGAAGACGAGGAAAGGCACCAGCACGGCCAGCGGATCGAGGCCGTAGCCGATGAGATGCAGCGTACCGAATTGCCAGATCAGCGAGCAGAGCGAGCAGCTCACCGTCACGATCGTCAGAATCCAGGACCGGCAATAAAGCCAGAGCATCAGACAGGTAAGGACGAAAGCGACCGCGAAGAAGATGACGACCGACTGGGCGCCGGCGGCGATATCGCCGATGAGCTTGGCGAAGCCGACGATCTTCACATCGGTATCGGCGGTCACATATTTATCGCGGATGTTCTTCTCGAGAAGGTTGGCGACCTTGAAGTAGTCGAGCTTCTGATGCGTCTCCGGATCGACCTCGAGGAGTTCGGCGGCGATCATCGCGGAGCGGAAGTCGGTGGAGACGAGGCGGCCGACGAGATTGGCGCGCAGCACGTTCTGCATCACCGTCTTGATGCCTTCGGGCGTCGGCTGGAAATTCGCCGGGATGACGTCGCCGGCTTCGAGACCCTGCTCGGTCACGGCGATGTAGCGCGTATTCGGCGTCCAGAGCGAGGTCACGCGATGGCGTGCGATGCCGGGGATATAGAAGACGTCCTGCGTCGCGTCGTTCAGCGTCTTGAGAAACTCGGGCTGGAAGATGTCGCCCTTCTTGTTCTCGAGCACCACGATGATGCGATTGCCGCCACCGAACCCGTCCGCATACTGGAAGTAGGTCTGGATGAAGGAATTGCCGACCGGAAGCATCTTCAGAAAGCCGGCATCCATACGGAGCTGCACGGCGAAGAAAAGCATCACTACCGTGACGACGGCCAGGATCGCGAGGATCACGGCACGCATGCCGAACACGATATTTTCGATACGCTGCAAGGTAAACCTCCCCTAGGGACGTGCAGTCTTCACGCCACGGACTGCATCGGGATTCTCTGGAACTGGAGCTGACGCTCTTCTTGGTTTTGGGTCTTTTTTGTCGAAAGGCCTTTTTGGCCGCCCCCTCTATACCTGTCTGGAGCGGGAGGCCACAAGGTCATCCTTCGATTTGAGACTTATCGTTATAAAATGCCATTAATTGGCGGCGCCCGGGCGGTAGGCCCGCTCCATCCATCCTGACTGATAAAATCGGGGTCCAGACGAGGGGAAAAGGAGAGATTGCCTGCCAGTCGCAGTGACGTCGCGGCGGAAAACGCCGCTTTTGCCTCAAGCTTGGGCAGGGCGGGCAAGGAACGGGAACTACGGCTGGCAACCACGGGATGAGCAGCCGGCCTGATCGTCTCGGCGACGGCAATCCCGCCCTGCAAGGGGCGAACGGTTGCGAAGGCCATTCTGACCGACGCCGGGACCGGATGGCCGGTCAGCGCGAAACAAAGCCCCAGCGTGAGCAAAATCAGCGGCACCGCCCGCGAACCGCGCGAGGCCGCCTCAGACGCGCTCGATCCTTCAGCGCGAGTTTCGGCTCGGGCACGAGTCTCGACGGCTGACTGCGGAAACCCCACACGACGCTCCTCGCGCTGGTGGCGCGACCGGTTGCACAAGAAGGGCAATACTTACCATGCTGCACGAGTTTGGCACAAATCATTGTGCATAAGTCGGCAGGTCATGCTGCAACTGCGCGCATGAAACGCCGGTGACGTCATGCCATCGGCACCGGCTCAACTTGGTTAACGCGTCCATGCATCGCTCTCGTCTCCCGTCAGGCGGCGTCGACAGCCTCGACGAAGAGCCGGATGCGCTGGCGCAACGCGTCGGCGTTATCCGCCAATGCACCTGATGCGCGCAGCACTTCTTCGGCCGCCGAGCCCGCGGCCCGCGCCGCGCCGGTGACGGCCTCGATGTTGACCGTGATCTGGCGCGAACCCTCCGAAGCCTCGTTGATGCCGCGCGTCACTTCGCGGGTCGCGGCGTCCTGTTCCTCGGCGGCCGTCGCGATCGCCGTCCCGATCACGTCGACCTGGCTCACCGCATCGCGGATCTGCGACATCGCGGCCACCGACCGGTCCGTCATGGTCTGCATCTCCGCGATCTGCTGCGAAATCTGCTCCGTCGCCTTGGCGGTCTGCGTCGCAAGCTGTTTGACCTCCTGCGCCACCACGGCGAAGCCGAGCCCGGCGTCGCCCGCCCGCGCGGCTTCGATGGTTGCATTGAGGGCAAGCAGATTGGTCTGGGCGGCAATCTCGGCGATGAGGCTCGTAACTTCGCCGATGCGTCGGGCGGCGCCCGCCAGGCGCGCAATTTCCTCGCCGCTCTTTTCGGTTTCATGCACGGCCGAACGCGCCGCCGTTTCCGCATCGCGGACGCGGTTGGCGACTTCAGCAATCGACTGCGACAGTTCCTGCGCCGCCGAGGCGACCGTCTCGGCCGTCGCCGCGGACTGGGCCGATGCGGCGGCGACGCTCTCGGAACGCTCGACACTCTGCGACGCCGTGCCGTTGAGCGTCTGTGCCGAGGCTTCAAGCTGCGTGGCGGCGCCGGCCACCTGGCCGATCAGGCTCTCCGCGTCGTCGACGAAACTCTGTGTCACGGCCGCCACTGCTTCCGAACGACGCAGCTTCTCCGCCCGCTCGCGCTCGGCCGCCACCTCAAGGGCAACCCGCTCGATCGCGGCCTGGCGGAAAGCGTCGACGGCGCCAGCCATCTGTCCAATTTCGTCGCGCCGCGCCGTGTCGGAAATAACCACATCGTTGCGCCCGTTCTTGAGCGCGTCCATGGCGCCGGAAAGCCTCAGCAGCGGATTGACGATGCCGCGCCACGAGACGATGAAAATGCTGGCCGATACGAGCAGCGCGAGCCCCGAAACCACCGCGAGGGCAATCCGCGCCATCGAGGCGGTCGCGTCGGCCCCATCGCGAGCGGCCGCCACCGAGTTCTCGATCTTGTCGCTGACCTCGCCCATCGCTACTTCGAGCGCCGAAAAGGCCTTGAGGAAGTCCGGCAGCTTCGTATCGGCGCCAGCGGGATTCGTACCGGCCAGATCGACCATCTGTTTTGCGCCAGCGATATAGTCGGCAAGCGGCGCCGCGACGCCGTCGATCGCCTTCTTCACGTCGCCGGAAAGAGGAAGCGCACGATTGGCCTCGAGATTTTCCTCGAAGCTCTTCACATGCTCGCCGAGATCGGCGCGGACCGTGTCGAGGCTCTGCCCTTCTTTCACGGCGAGCAAGGCCGCCAGCACGTCGGCGCGCAGCGCGTCATGCATCATGTCGGCCTGCATCTGGTTGCGAAGCGCGGACGCCGTCACCGCCGTCTCGTTCATCGCCGCCGTTATCGATTGAACGCCCCAGGCGCCCGTCGCCACAGCGACGCCGATGAGCAACAGATAGGCGACCGACATGCCGCCGAACTTCAC
>CAISYL010000129.1 GCA_903889655.1 uncultured Alphaproteobacteria bacterium
CGCTCAACGCCGCCGTCACCTATATGGACCGCGACCAGTTCGCGCTGGCGGCGACCTCGCAGGATCAGCAGGAGGCGGTCAGCGCCTTCCTCGAGAAACGCAAACCAAACTTCACGGGAGATTGAGATGGTTGAACGCAAAGGGCGCGTCGACGGCAAGATGGCTTTCATCACCGGCGGTGCACAGGGTCTTGGACGCGCTGCGGCGCTGATGCTGGCGAAAGAAGGCGCCAAGGTCACGGTCGCCGACATCAATGCGAAGGGCGCCGCCGCCGTCGCCGACGAGATCAACGCGCTCTATCCGGGCAAGGGCTTTGCCGTCGCGCTCGACGTCACGCGCGAGGATGAGTGGAAAGCGGCGCTGGCCGAGGCCGACAAGGCGATGGGCGGTATCAACGTCCTCTTCAACAATGCGGGGATCGGCGGCGGCACGACGGTCGAGGACACGGATTTCGAGACCTTCAAGAGAGTGCAGGCGGTCGATGTCGACTCGGTCTTTCTCGGCTGCAAATACGCGATCCCCTACATGGTCCCCCATGCGCCGGGCTCGATCATCAACACGTCGTCGATCGCGGGCCTCATCGCGGGGCACAACATGGCGGCCTATAACGCCGCAAAGGCAGGGGTCTGGCTTCTGTCCAAATCGGTCGCGCTTCACTGCGCCAAGCGCGGTTATCGCATCCGGTCGAACTCGATCCACCCGACCTTCATCGACACACCGATCCTCGACGGCATGACGCGGGGCATGCCCAAGGAGGAGTTATTGAGGAAGCTCGCCAAGCAGGTGCCGCTCGGCATCATCGGCGAGCCCGACGACATCGCCTATGCGGTCCTCTATCTCGCCTCGGACGAGTCGAAATTCATGACCGGCGCCGAACTGAAGCTCGATGGCGGCATCAGCGCGATGTAAGCCTGCCAGACGTCGGGACCGTCTCCCCGCCTGTGACCAAAATGTCCCTCACTCTCTCTTAAGAGAGCGGGGGACATAATTTTGCCTCGGCTCCGCCTTGAAACCGCGCGCCCGCAAGGCCAAGAATGGTCAGGCATTATGACCCATCGCGTTCTCATCGTTCTCCATCAGGAGCGCTCGAATCCGGGCCGTGTCGCCCATGAGCTTCGCGCGCATGGCTGCGAGCTCGACATCCGCAGGCCGGCGCTCGGCGATCCTCTGCCCGACACGATGGACGAGCATTCGGCGGCGGTCATTTTCGGCGGCCCGATGAGCGCCAACGACAATCTGCCTTTCATCCGTGCCGAGACGGACTGGATCGGGAAGCCGCTCAAGGCCGAAAAGCCTTTCCTCGGCATATGTCTCGGTGCGCAGATGATGGCGAAACATCTCGGCGCGCGCGTCTATGGCCGCGAGGATAGCAAATGCGAGGTCGGTTATTTTCCGATCCGCCCGACCGAGCACGGCGCCGGTCTCTTCGACAATCCCCAATATGTCTATCAGTGGCATGGCGAAGGTTTCGATCTGCCTTGCGGCGCGGTGCAGCTTGCGGAGGGCAAGGATTTTCCCGTGCAGGCGATGCGTTATGGCAAGTCGGCCTATGGCCTGCAGTTTCATCCCGAATTGACGACGTTGATGATGAATGCCTGGCTCACCCTGGGGCGCGGACGGCTTTGCGTGCCGGGCGCGCAGGCTGCGGAGCTTCATCGCGAGGGCCGGCTGCAACATGATGCATCGCTCAGGGCATGGCTTTCGCGTTTTATCGCTCACTGGTTGAGTGAAGTCGAAGCCGTCTGATTTGCGTGCGGCCGATCGCGGCGCTATCGTCCTTTGCATTCAGCCATGACCGTAGTTTCAGCTTTTCCATCACCCAATAATGTCACGCGCAGGCGGCTCGTTTTCATCGGGACGCTTGCCGTCGCGATGGTGGCTGCCGCCGTCGCGGCACAGGCGGCAGGACAGGCCGATGCGGTCGGCCGCCGTTTCGAACTGCGGATTTCCGATCTCCCGCCGCCTTACGCGCCGCTGATGCAGGATACAAGCGCCGCCGCCCCGGCGGCGGAAGAAATAGCACGGCCACAGGAAGATATGCCCGCCGTACCGGCGGGGTTTCACGTCGGCATCTTTGCCGGCGATCTGATGAGGCCGCGCGAAATGGCGGTCGGGCCGGGCGGCCTCGTTTTCGTGTCGCAGACGCATGAGGGAAACATCATCGCGCTGCGCGATGCCGATGGCGACGGCATCGCCGAGACGAAAGAGGTTTTCGCCGAAGGGTTTCGCGAGCCCACCGGTCTCGCGATCGAGAAGGATGCGCTCTATGTTGCCGACAGGCGCGCTGTCTGGCGCATCGATTTCGATGCGACGACGCTGGAGGCCGAACCGCGCATCATGGTGACGCGGCCAGGCGCGCTGGGCGAGGGCGGTGGCCATGTGACGCGCGAGATCACCTTCGCGCCGGACGGGGCGCATTTCTTCGTCTCGATCGGCAGCGAGACAAATGTCGGCGAAGATCCGAGCCCGCGCGCGAGCATCCAGCAGTTCCGCACCGACGGGCAGATGCAGATGAGCCTCGCCACGGGCCTTCGCAATCCCGTCGGAATTTCTTTCTATCCGGGGACGGACGATCTATACGCGGTGGTGGGCGAGCGCGAGGGGCTCGGCAAGGGGCTCGTGCCGGATTATCTGACGCGGGTGAAGCCCGGCGGCTTCTACGGTTTCCCCTATGCCTATCTCGGTGCGCATCCCGATCCGCAATTCGGCGATCTCAGGCCCGATCTCGTGCAGACGACGGAGGCGCCCGACCTGCTTTTTCCGCCCCGTTCGATGCCGCTCGGGCTTCTCTTCGTGCGCGGCACGGGCTTTCCGCCGGACTATCAGGGCGACGCGCTGGTGGCGCTGCATGGCGGGCGGCAAAGCACGGGCGTGCATGGCATCGCCCGGGTGCATTTCCGCGACGGGCGGCCGGAGCCCGGCTACGAGATTTTCATGTCGGGTTTCGAGGAGAGGACGAAGGCCGAACCCGTACCTGGCGGCATGGACCGCGTCTGGGGGCGGCCGGTCTGGCTTGCGGAAGCGGCGGACGGCTCGCTGCTCGTTTCGGACGACGTCGCCAATGTGATCTGGCATGTGAGCTGGTCAGGGCCGACGGCCGCGAACGAACCGAAATCCCTCGGCACGGCGCCATCCGGCGCGCTCGGCATTCATTAGACGGCTTTTGAACGGCACGATCGCGAGCCCTGAGCTCACGCACCGCATGGGCTCGATATTTTGCACCGCCATATCCGGGGGAAATGGTGGAGCCGAGCGGGATCGAACCGCTGACCTCCTCATTGCGAACGAGGCGCTCTCCCAACTGAGCTACGGCCCCCCAAGAGCTTTTCCCGTCGAACGGAACCCCGCCCGACGGATCGCTGTCTGGCCGCGAAACCGCAGCCACTCAGGAGTTTAGAGCCGGTTCTTTAGGGGGAGCCGTGGCGGGTGTCAAGAGAAGGCTCGGCCCCTGGCTTCCGGCACCCGGCAAAGCCCATGCTTGAACCTTGGGGTTCCGCCCTTTACATCTGTGCGGACCCCCGCCGGTCCTTCAACAGCCGCCGTCCGGCGGGTCTGAGGAAGCCGGCTCAAAGGCTCGCAAAGCAGAGGCCCATGCAATCCCTTCTCATCCTGATTACCCAGGTCATCCAGCTCTATATCTGGGTCATTATCATCGGCGCCGTCCTGAGCTGGCTGATCGCCTTCAACGTCATCAACACGCATAACCGCTTCGTCTATACCGTCGTCGACATCCTCTACCGGGTGACGGAGCCTGCGCTGCGGCCGATCCGGCGTATCCTGCCCGATCTTGGCGGCATCGATATTTCGCCCGTCGTGCTGCTGCTCCTCCTCTATTTCATCCAGAACCTCATGTGGGAGATCTACGGCTCCTACGTCGCTTCCGGGTACTGAACGGCCGGGGCCGCCCTGCCGCTCCGCAAGGTCGATGGCGGCGCCTCGGTCATCATACGGGTGACGCCCAAGGGCGGCGCGACCCGGATCGACGGGCTGGGCGCGGATGCCGAGGGGCGCAGCTTCCTGAAGCTCCGGGTGAAAGACGTGCCCGAGAAGGGCAAGGCCAATGCAGCCGTCATCAAGCTTCTCGCCAAGGCCTGGGGGATCGCGCCGAGCGCGGTCGAGATCGCGGCGGGCGATACAGGCCGGGTCAAGACAGTCGTCGCGCGCGGGGCGGGGCTTTATGAGCATATCGAGGCCTGGTTCGGAGAAATCGGCGACGCCTGAACGTCCGGCAATTGCGCGTCTGAGATCGCTTGCCTATTATGCGCGTCGTTCTGCGTGACTGGCGAGGCGAGGTGGGCATGACCACCGGGAAGCGCAGGATGTAACCGCCGCTCGCCTGGGCACTCCCGTCTCACATTGAGGTGCCCCCATGTCCGCTCCTTCGCCAGCATTCCCGACCAACATCATCGACGGCAAGACCATCGCAACGGCGCTCAAGGCTCGCGTCGCGACCGAAGTCGCACGTCTGAAGGCGGAGCATGGGCTGACGCCGGGCCTCGCGGTCGTACTCGTGGGCAACGATCCGGCCAGCGAGGTCTATGTCCGCAACAAGGGGATCGCGACGCGCGAGGCGGGCATGAACTCCTACGAGTTCAAATTGCCCGCCGAGACGAGCGAGGCCGACGTCCTCGCCAAGGTGCGCGCGCTCAATGCCGATCCCGCCGTTCACGGTTTCCTCGTGCAGTTTCCGGTTCCCGATCAGATCAGCCAGCAGGCGGTGATCGATGCGATCGATCCCGCGAAGGATGCGGACGGGCTTCATCCGCTCAATGCCGGGCGGCTCGCGAGCGGGCTTCCCGCCATGGTGCCGGCGACGCCGGAAGGCTGCCTCATCATGGCAAAGCTTGCCGCCGGCGGCGATCTCACCGGCCGCCATGCCGTCATCATCGGCCGGTCGAACCTCGTCGGCAAACCCGTCGCGCAATTGCTGCTGCGCGAGAACTGCACCGTCACCATCGCGCATAGCCGGTCGCGCGATCTCGCGTCGCTCGCGCGTCAGGCCGATATTCTGGTCGCCGCGGTCGGGCGGCCCAACATGGTCAAAGGCGACTGGGTGAAGCCCGGCGCCATCGTCATCGATGTCGGCATCAATCGCGTGCCGGCGCCGGAAAAGGGCGAGGGCAAGACGCGGCTCGTCGGCGACGTCGCCTTCGACGAGGCGGCGAAGGTCGCCGGCGCCATCACGCCGGTGCCGGGCGGCGTCGGGCTGATGACGGTCGCCTGCCTGATGCGCAACACGGTGATCGCGGCCTGCCGGCAGAACGGCATCGCGCTGCCCGGGGATTTCTGAGGAGCAACGATATGGAAACGCGCAGGCTTGGAGATTTGTGGCCGGTCAGCGCGCTGACGCTGGGCGGAGGCGGCCTCGGCCAGATCTGGGGCAAGACCGATCGCGACGAGGCGGTCGCGACCGTCCGTCTCGCCGTCGCGCGCGGCGTCACGCTTCTCGACCTTGCGCCGATGTATGGACGCGGCGAAGCGGAAGCGGTTGCGGGCGCGGCCTTCGAGGGCGCCTGGCCCGAGGGGCTCCGGGTCACCACGAAATATCTTCTTGCCAATCTGCCGGCGGCGGAGGTGCATGCGAAGCTCGAAAAATCGCTGCGCCGCAGTCTCGAAACGCTGAAGCGCGAGCAGGTCGATCTTTTCTTCCTGCATTCGAACATTCATCCCGTCGGCTACACCTATCAGAAGAATGCGGAAACGCAGGGCCGCTGGGCGCTGACCTGGCCACTTTACGTCGAGGCGGTGATTCCCGCCTTCGAACGGCTGAAGGCTCAGGGTCTCATCGGCGCCTGGGGCATTACCGGCGTCGGCCTGCCGCGCACGATCATGGATGCGCTGCGTCACGACGAGAAGCCGGCCGTCGTGCAGGCGGTGGCGAACCTCCTCGATTCCGCCGGCGACATGCGGCGTTATGAGGAACCGGCCGAGCCCCGCAACATCATCCGTACCGCGAAGAATAACGGCGTCGGCGTGATGGGAATCCGGGCCGTGCAGGCTGGCGCGCTGACCGCGCAGGTCGATCGCGACCTTCCGACCGACAGCGCCGAAGCGAAGGACTATGTGAAGGCTGCGCCCTTCCGTGGGCTGGCGGCGGACCTCGGCGAGGATCCGGCCATCCTAGCGCATCGCTATGCGCTGGCGATCGAGGGTGTCGACACGGTCGTCCTCGGCGTCAAGAACCGGGCCGAACTCGAAGGCATTCTTGCCGCGGAGGCCAAGGGGCCGCTCGATGCGACGACGACCGCGCGGATCGAGGCGCTGGGTCTTCGCCGGCAGGTGCCGCGCATTCCGCTCGACGCACCTCTATGAGACCAGGCGTCCTTCTACTTCTTCTGGCGATGCTTGGCGCCGTCTGCGCGGCGCCGGGCTTTGCACATGCGGAGGATCAGCGCGCCGCGGGCGGCATGGTCGCCTGGCCGCATGAGGAGATGGTGCACGCGCTCGGTATCTTCATTCCCGACCGCATGCGGGCGCTCGACGTCGCCGGCGTCAGCGTCGCGGTGGTTGCGAATGGCCAGACCGTCTATGCCGCGACCTTCGGCAAGGCGGACCGCCGAACGGGCGAGCCTGTGACGCCGCGCACACTCTTCGAAGGCGGAGAACTCGGCGAGACGGTCGCCGCCTATGGTGCGCTCAGCATGGCGCGGGACAAGCTCCTCTTTCTCGATGCGCCGCTCTCGCGCGATCTGCCGACGCCCTGGCTTTCGCGCCCATCGGACGACCGCCTCGTGACCTTGCGGCAGGTGCTGACGCATACATCCGGACTTGCCGACAATATCGCACATCCCTCGCGTCGCACGGGCTTCGCGCCGGGCGATCACTTTTCCCACTCCGGTGTCGGCTTTCTCTATCTCCAGCACGTCATGTCGGCGGTCGATCGCAAGTCCTTCGAGGATGTGATGGAGGCGCGCGTTTTCGCACCGCTCGGCATGGCGGCGTCGAGCTATGCGCCCGGTGTCAATCCCGATGCGGCGCGCGGTTATGTGCCCCTGAGCTTTGTCATCGCAATTTTCTATCTGCCCTTCGCCGCCGCTTTTCTCGTCACGCTGGCTGTCGTCTGGGCGATCACGCGCTTCACGATGCAGCGCGGGCGCTTCGAGGGCGCCGACCTGCTCTGGCCGGTAACCGCCGCCATCGTCTTTGCCGTTTCCATCGTCTGGTACAGTTTCGGCTTTGCGAGCGCCGTCTTCATCATTGCGATCGCCGTCGGCTATGCGCTGGCGGTCGGCGCGCTGGGCGGGTTCATTTTTTATCTCTTCTATGTGGTCGGCTTCGTACGCTCGCGCGACGGCGTTATTTCGCGCGGGCGCGGCCGCTCGGAAGGCGTGGCGCTCGCCTTCTCCTTTCTGACGGGCTTCGTCGTCAGTCTGATCTTTTTCGACTGGCCGCTCGGCGTGCCGCATTTCCCGCTGCTCGACGATGAAAGGCCGAATGCTGCGCGTTCTTTCCGCACCGACGGGCAGGACATGGCGCGTTTCATGATCGAGTTGATCGACGGCAACGAGATCGGACCGGCGATGCTCCACCGCATGACCGCCGAGCGCGTCGCGGTTTCGCCGCCTTTCTCATGGGGCCTCGGGATCGGCATCCGGCAGGATCAGGAGCGCGAGACCTGGTGGGCGCGTGGGTCGAGCCTCGGTTTTGAAAGCCTGATGGTCATCGACCCGGCGCATCGCTCGGGCATCGTCATCCTCACCAATAGCCGCAGCGGCGGGGAGCTTGCCCAGCAGGTCGCGCGCAACGTGCTCGGGCTCGAAGGTGTCTGGGCGCTTCCGTGACGGGGCCCGAAGGCTGGACGGCCTGACAGGCCGCGCTATGCTTTCCTCGGGATGGGAGGCTTCAATGGAAAGCTACAAGACGATCCATGCACGGGCGGCCAAGCGCCATGGCGGCGAGAAGGCGCTCGAGGCGCTGCTGTCGAAGCCGAAAAGCGCGGCGACCCTCAAAAAGATTTCCGACGACCGCTGGCTCGCGGCGATGACCAAATCCGTCTTTCAGGCGGGTTTCGTCTGGAGAGTGATCGAGGCGAAATGGCCGGGCTTCGAGGACGCCTTCGACAGTTTCGATCCGCATCGCGTCGCCTTCTATTCCGGCGAAGACATGGGCCGGCTCGCCAGCGACACGCGCATCGTCCGGAACGGCGCCAAGATCAAGGCGACGGTCGAGAATGCGCGCCTCGTCGTCGAGCTGGCGAAGGAGTACGGATCGGCGGGCGCCTTCTTTGCAAGTTCGAAGCCCGAGAATTACGTCGATCTTCTCGAATTCCTGAAGAAGCGCGGCAAGCGGCTGTCGGGATTTTCCGCGCAATATTTCCTGCGCCATCAGGGTGTCGACAGTTTCATCCTGTCGCCGTCCGTCGTCGCGGCCCTCATCAAGGCGAAAGTCGTCGACAAGCCGCCGACCTCGCGCAAGGCGATGGCGGCGGTGCAGGCCGCGTTCAATCGATGGCGGAAGGAAAGCGGCCGCTCGCTGACCGAGATCAGCCGGACGCTGGCGATGTCGATCGACGCGTGACCCTCAGCCGGCCTTCTTCGCGGCTTCGATCGCGGCGAGGATGATGCGCTCGGCCTCTTCCGGCCCGTGCCAGCCTTCGACCTTCACCCATTTGCCTTCCTCGAGATCCTTGTAGTGCTCGAAGAAATGCGCGATGCGGCGGATCAGGATTTCGGGCAGGTCCGTGTAGCTGCGGACATTCTTGTAATAGGGATTGAGCTTCTCGACCGGCACGGCGAGAATTTTTTCATCCTGACCCGCCTCGTCATGCATCATCAGGACGCCGATGGGGCGTACGCGCACGACGGCGCCGGGTACGACCGGAATGCGGCTGACGACGAGCACGTCGACCGGATCGCCGTCGTCGGACAGCGTATGCGGGATGAAGCCGTAATTCGCCGGATACTGCATCGCCGTGTGGATGAAGCGGTCGACGAAAAGCGTGCCGGACGCCTTGTCCATCTCATACTTCACCGGATGTCCGCCATGCGGGACCTCGACGATGACGTTGACATCGTGGGGCGGGTTCTTGCCGATGGGAATGGCTTCGATACGCATTTAACTTTCAGCCCTTGATACGCTTGTTGCGCGCGGCGAGGAGACGCAGCCTGAGCGCGTTGAGTTTGATGAAGCCGGTGGCGTCTTTCTGGTCGTAGGCGCCCGCATCTTCCTCGAAGGTCACATGGGCCATCGAGTAGAGCGAATAGGGCGACGTGCGGCCGACGACCGAGACATTGCCCTTGTAGAGTTTCAGACGAACGGTGCCTGTGACCATTTCCTGGCTCTTGTCGATCAGCGCCTGCAGCATCTCGCGCTCTGGCGAGAACCAGAAGCCATTGTAGATCAGCTCCGCATAGCGCGGCATCAGATCGTCCTTGAGGTGCATGGCGCCCCGGTCGAGCGTGATCGACTCGATGCCGCGATGGGCGGCGAGCAGGATCGTGCCGCCCGGCGTCTCGTAGATACCGCGCGACTTCATGCCGACATAGCGGTTCTCGACGAGATCGAGACGGCCGATGCCATTCTTGCCGCCGAATTCGTTGAGCCTCGTTAGCAGCGTCGCGGGAGAAAGCTTCTGCCCGTCGATCGACACCGCGTCGCCCTTTTCGAAACCGACTTCGATATAGGTCGCCTTGTCGGGCGCTTCCTCGGGCGAGACCGTGCGCTGATAGACGAAGTCCGGCGCTTCCTGCGAGGGGTCTTCCAGCGCCTTGCCTTCCGAGGATGTGTGCAGGAGGTTGGCGTCGACCGAGAAGGGCGCTTCGCCGCGCTTGTCCTTGGCGATCGGAATCTGGTTCTTCTCGGCGAATTCGAGGAGCTTGGTGCGGGACGTCAGGTCCCATTCGCGCCAGGGCGTGATGATTTTGATATCGGGATTCAGGGCGGCGTAGCTCACCTCGTAGCGGACCTGATCGTTGCCCTTGCCGGTCGAGCCGTGGGAGACGGCGTCGGCGCCGGTCAGCGCAGCGATTTCGATCTGGCGCTTGGCGATCAGCGGACGAGCAATCGACGTGCCAAGCAGGTAGACGCCTTCGTAAAGCGCGTTCGCCCGGAACATCGGGAAGACGTAGTCGCGGACGAATTCCTCGCGCAAATCGTCGATGAAGATTTCCTTGATGCCGAGCATCTCGGCCTTCTTGCGCGCCGGCTCCAGCTCCTCGCCCTGGCCGAGATCGGCCGTGAAGGTCACGACCTCGCAGCCATAGGTTTCCTGCAGCCATTTGAGGATGATCGAGGTGTCGAGCCCGCCCGAATAGGCAAGCACCACCTTCTTCACGTTTTTCGTCGCGCCGCTCATCGTTTCATACCTTCAAGGGTCGATTTTGCGGCGCATCATAGGGAAATCCGGTTGCGCGGCAAGGGGCGCCGGCCGTCTTGCCAGAAGGGCGGTAAACCGCCAATTTGCGAGGCAATTCAGGATATGGGCGGAGAGCATGTTGATCGACTTCTGGTACGAGTTCGCAAGCACCTATTCCTACCCGGCGGCGATGCGGGTCGAGCGGGCGGCGGCGGAGGCCGGGGTCGAGCTGCGCTGGCGGCCTTTTCTGCTGGCGCCGATTTTCGGCGGGCAGGGCTGGAGCGACAGCCCGTTCAACATCTACCCGGCCAAGGGCCGCTATATGTGGCGCGATCTTGGGCGCATCTGCGCGGCGCAAGGGCTCGTCCTGAAAGAGCCCGTCCGCTTTCCGCAGAACGGGCTCAAGGCGGCGCGGATCGCGCTGGTCGGTGCGGATGAGGGTTGGATCGCGCCGTTCAGCCGGGCGGTCTATCTCGCCAATTTCGCCGGGCAGAAGGACATTTCGGACGATGCGGTGCTCGCCGGCATTCTGACGGAACTCGGGCTCGATGCGGATGCCGCGATGGCGCGCTCGCAGACGCCGGACAACAAGACGAGGCTCAGGGCGCAGACGGATGAGGCGATCGCAAAAGGAGTTTTCGGCGCGCCCTCCTTCACCGTTCCCGGCGCGGGCGGCGACGAACTCTTCTGGGGCAATGACCGGCTCGAGGATGCGATCCGATGGGCGAGGCGGAGCTAAGTCTCAACGAAAATCCGGCGATTCCGTTTCCGGCAACAACAGGCCGTCGGCCGGCGCGCATGGGCAAACCGGCCTCCTATTTTCCTCGGTCTCGCGTGGTGGAAGCCGCCTCGATTCGTCCATGTATTTCGAATGGCGGCGCAGTTCGCATCACCGACCAGTAGGCATAGCCACCGAACGCGCCCGCGATTCCAAAAAAGCAAGAAAACA
>CAISYL010000130.1 GCA_903889655.1 uncultured Alphaproteobacteria bacterium
GAAGATCGATCAGCGGTCCCGCCGCATTTTCGGTAAGCGCGAGGCCTGACTGCGCCCGGCGAGTTCCGGTCCAGAAGCCGAAGCCGTCGATCTCGATATGTGCGCGCAGGGCTTCGAGCAGCGCCGGAAGGCTCTCCTCGGGCTCCACATCCAGCTGACGATCGAGCTGCAATTTCGATCGCGCCTCGCGGGCTGCGGCGTGCTCGCCCACCATTTCGACGGTCGCGAAAAAGCCGATCTGCAGCGCGATCCCGTTGGCGAAGAAATCGAGCGCCGACCTCATATCGGAAGTAATCGCACGCGCCTGTGCATTCTGGCAGACGATGGCGCCCCAGGGCGCGTCGATCGGACCGATGGTCAATGCGAAGGTCGCGCCGATGCCGCACCGGCGCAGATAGCTCGCATGAGACACGGAGATGCTGCGAAGGCCGGGTGTACTCAGTCCGACGAGCCCATCCGTCGGCACAGGCGCGGGCACGAAAGGCGAAGGCTGAAATTCCATGTCGGGGATGTAGCAGAAGCGCGCATTCCAGATGAGCGCCCGGGCCTGCCGGTCGGCATCTTCCGCGCCATAGCGAAAGCCGAGACGCGACGGCAGTTGTCCGCGGCGTTCCTCGGCGACGACCTCTCCTGTCCCGTCCTCTAGAAAACGGAATACCATGACGCGCTCATAGCCCGTGAGCGAGCGGATATGGCGCGCGACGCGCTCGCAGATCTCTTGGGGCGAGGCGGCGGTTCGCAAACGCGAACGCATGGCGCGCAAGAGAAAAAGGGAGTCGTCGCCGCCGGTCTTCTGATCGCGTTGACGCGGCTCGATTTCGATTACAGCGCGCCCGTCATCCGAATAGAGCGTGAGATCGAAGCGCTCGCGTTGATAGCCCATGGCGACGTTCATCAGCCGCTCCGGCTCGCCATTCGCCATAACGAATTGCAGGATATTGCGCAGACGATGGATCGCGTAGCGCGACATCAACTCGCTGAGCGGCTTGTCGATAACCGCGTGCGGCTCAGCGCCGAAAATCGTCTCCAGATTGGCGCTTGCATGCGTGATCACCCATTCGGGCAACCGCACGACAAGCGCCGCGCCATGCGGCTGTATGGATTCGATCGTCTCTATGTCCGCTCTCCCGACAGGCTTCGGCTCATCAAGCACGTTCACCGCCGCGACCTTCTCTCGATGGTCGCGCCGGGACGCTCCGGTGATCTGCGTGCTGGAATCGAGCCATCTCCCGCCAGAAAACGAAAACAGGAAACGCCAAGCCGGCTCGGCTGCCAAGGAAAATATCAGCCGTCTACCCAACTTGCCTTCAATGTCCTTACTCTGAACATGGCATTCGTCCCACCGTGCCGATCGGCGATCAGTCTAACCCAAACGAAGCCCGGTTGCGTTATCCGAGATTAATATGGCCAAGGGATATCAATATTCACCGCATCTATTTTAAATGGGAGCGGTTTTTCATCCAATTCACACCACGATTTCTGTGCGCTACGCAGTACAGCCGTACGCTGGAACCAGCGTCGACGCTTTCTGTTCAACAACAGGGGCACAACGCCGGCAGCATGGAGGCCGATCGTGAATGTGCAAACAAGTGCGAACTCGCTCATCGCGGGCAGCCGCGTTTCAGGAACCGAAGTTTACAACCTTGTCGGCGAGCATCTCGGCCGCATCGAGGACATCATGATTCACAAGGCCGACGGACAAGTCGCCTATGCGATCATGGGCTTTGGGGGGTTGCTGGGCGTCGGCGAGAAATTTCATCCCGTGCCGTGGTCTCTGCTCAGATACGATACGACGCAAGGCGGTTATCTCGTTCCGCTCGACAAGGACACGCTCTTCAAGGCGCCGGCCTTCGCGCGGTCGGAACTCACAGAGGATGACAGCACGTGGAGAGAGGAAATCCACAGCTACTACAATGTGCCGCCCTACTGGAGCTGAGATGAAGGAGGGACGCGCGAGTGCCGGCCGGCGCCTCCCCGATCAGACGACATAGAAATAGACGATGGCGAAAGCAACGACGATGAGCGCGATGCTCGTGCCGAGGACATAACGCATGTGGTTGAGCGTCTTGCCCTGACGGGCTCTTTCGGCGTTGATCTCCTGCGGCATACGATCACCCTCGATAGTTGAACTCGGTTGACATGGTCGGCGTGGGAGGCACCGACGGCGGAGGTGGAACCTGCGGCGGCATGTTCGGCTCCGGAGGAAGTTCCGGCTCTTCCACCGGCGGCATCTGCGGCGGCATTTCCGACGGACCGCCTGGCGGCACATCGGGTGGCAGCTTGATCGGCGGTGCATCCTCCCCCGGGTCAGGCGGAATTTCGGGCGACGAAATATCCGGGCCGGGATCGTGCGGATTGCCGGGAGATGGCGCCTCACCCGGCGGTATGACCGGACCCGCTTGTTTGACTTCGGCTCGCTCGATTTCGCTATGCTGGCTGTCTTTCATGCGGGTTCAACGCATGGCGGCCGTGCCTGTTTCATCGCAGAGCTTTAATGCCGCCGCGTCGTTCCGCTTGAGGATTTTTTCTTCGGCGATTTCGTACGAGGTGCCTTTGCCCCAGCTCCCGGAAGCGGCCGCGCCGCTTTGCGGAAATCGGCCCATGGGTCGCTCTTCAGACGCGCGAGCCGCTGCCGGAGATTGGTCAGCGTGAACTGGTTCGGCTTGATACGCGCCGTGAGTTCTTCCCAAGCGAGCGGCGTCGAGACGGGAGCGCCGGCGCGGGCGCGTGTAGAATAAGCGGCGACCGCCGTCGCGCCGCGTCCATTGCGCAGGTAATCGACGAATATCTTGCCGACGCGGGCGCGTTTCGACACCGTGGCCACGAAGCGGTCCGGATCGTCCGCCTCCATTGCATCCGCGATCCCCTGCGCAAAGGCCTTCGCCTGATCCCAGGGCACGGGTACGATGGGCGTCACGATGTGAAGGCCCTTGCCGCCGGTGTTCTTGAGAAAAGCAGCGAGGCCCTGCTCCTCCAACCGGGCTCGGACGATTTTTGCCGCGCCGATCACATCTTTCCAGTCGAGCCCTTCGTCGGGATCGAGATCGAAGGTCAGAGTGTCGGCCCGTTCGATATCGGACACCGTCGTGCCCCAGGGGTGGATTTCGAGCACGCTCGCCTGCACCAGCGCGATGAGGCCGTCGAGGCTGTCGATCGATAGCACCTCCTCGTCACCGATCTTGTGGCGATGCACGAGATGCTCGTCGAGCCCCATCCAGGCGTGTTTCTGGAAGAAGCATTTCTTCGCAGTTCCATCCGGGCAGCGAATGAGCGCCAGCGGTCGGCCGACAATATAGGGGGAAATCCAGTCCCATATGGCGCTGTAATAATCGGCGAGGTCGAGCTTGCGGATGCCTGCATCGGGCCACAACACCTTGTCCGGATGTGTGAGCGCGGCGGCAAGATAATCGTCGCCCTTCACCCTCGCGCTGTCCCGCTTTGCGGTACGCGTCGCGGTCTTTGTCATGGCCTTCTCCCTTGGCCGTGGCCGGGGCGGCGCCTGCGGCGGATCCTCGCGCACTACCTCGCGCGCCTCCTTGTCTTGCCTCAAGCCCTTGAAGGCAGCATGACGCAGCACCTTGGAGCCGGTCCAGCCGCGAAATTCGATTTCCGCGACAAGCTTCGGCTCGACCCAACGCGTCTTGCGCGGCGCTTCGATGGCCTCTTCGTTCAGAAATCGCGGCTTGGCGCTCTCCAGCGGATGCAGCGCGTGCCAGAGTTCCGTCGCCGTCTTCTGTGTGTAGCCGGTGCCGATGCGCCCGGCATAGACGAGATCGTCGCCTTCGAAATAGCCGACTGCCAGCGCGCCCACGGCGCGCGCCGCGACGGTCGAAGGCGAGTAGCCGACGATCACGAATTCCTGACGACCGGAGCATTTGCTCTTCAGCCAGTCCATGCCGCGGCCCGAGCGATAGGGCGCATCCACGCGCTTCGAGACGATGCCTTCGAGCTTCAGCTTGCAGGCATGGCTCAGCATCAACTTGCCATCCTCGTCGAAATCCTCGCTGTAACGAAGCGTGCCGGCCGGACCACTACTCTGCAGCAGCTCTTTCAACCGTCCCTTGCGTTCGGCAAGGGAGAGGCCGCGCAAATCCTCGCCGTCGAGATGGAGAAGATCGAAGGCGTAATAGATCAGCCGCTCGTCCTCGCCGCCTTTTAGCGCGGCCTGCAATTCGGAAAAATCCGAAGATCCATCTTCCGTCTCGACGACGATCTCGCCGTCGATCAAAGCCGTCTCGGCAGGCAACGCCGCGAAAGGCTCCGCGAGGCGTCCGAATTTTTTCGTCCAGTCGAGACCTGTCCGCGTCAGGAACCGGATAGTGCCGTCTTCGATCCGCGCCTCGGTCCTGTATCCGTCGAACTTGATTTCGTGGACCCATCCTTCCCCGCGCGGCGGCTCGGCGACCAGCGTGGCGAGGCAAGGAGCGACGAAATCCGGCAGGCGATCTTCCTTGCCCTTCTTGCGGTTCGGGCTTTTCGTTTTCGTCTTTTTCGCGCGCGTCGCGGCTCGCGCGGCCGGCTTCGGCGCCGCCTTGGCTTTCGATGCCGGTTTTGCTTTCGTCACGACCTTCGCTTTCGCCATAGGCCTGGTCTTCGGGCTCGCCGGTTTCTTCTTCGGCGCCGGCTTTCCCTGTTCCACCTCTTCGACCAGACGGCCCGTCAGCACGGATTGCGGTTCGGCCTTCAGAATATCCCTCGCGCTTTTCGGCTTCGCGGCCTCGTCGTCGGCCTTGATGAGAAGCCACGGATCCTGTTTTTCATGCGGCCGCGCGCGCATACGCACCAGATGCCAGCGGCCCTTGAGCTTCTCGCCTTCGAGGCGGAAATCGAGATGGCCTTTCTTCAACCCCTTGCGCGGATCGCCTTCGGGGAACCATCGCCCGCGATCCCATACGATGACGGGACCCGCGCCATATTCACCCTCCGGAATGACCCCCTCGAAGCCCGCATAGTCATAGGGATGATCTTCGACATGAACGGCGAGGCGCTTCTCGCCGGAAACGAGGCTCGGCCCTTTGGTGACGGCCCAACACTTCAGGACGCCGTCGAGCGCGAGGCGAAAATCGTAATGCAGCCGTGTCGCGTCGTGCTTCTGCACGACGAAAATGTCGCCATCGCCGTTTTTCGCCGCGCGCGGCTTCGGCTTTCCGCTCGGCTCGCCCGTCCTGGTGAAGTCGCGTTTGGCGTTATATTTCTGAAGGCTCATGAGACCTCGTCACGCCCGCTTCTTGGCGCGGCCGGCCCTGCCGCGGCCGGTTCCGGCCGTGCGCCGCGCAGCCGGCTTTGCTCTCGGCGCGGCTCGTGTGCGCCGTCCGCCTTCGCCGGCCAGGCTCTTTTTCAGCGCATCCATCAGATTGCTCGCAGGCTTGGGCTCCCTGATCTTCTTCTGCGTGATCTTGCGCCCTGCCTTTTTCGCCTGCAACAGTTCGACCAGCGCATTTTCGTAGCGGTCCTCATAACTTCTTGGGTCGAATTTCGCGATCTTGCGCTCGATGATGTCGCTCGCGATGTCCAGCATCTCGGCCGGGACTTTCGTTTTCGGAATCTTGTCGAAGTAGGGATCGTCCTCGCGCACTTCGTAGGGATAGCGAATGGTGATGGCGAGAAGCCCGCGGCCGCGTGGCTCCAGCATCATGATCCTCTCGCGCTGATGCAGAACGACACGCGCGATGCCGACCATCTTCTTGGCAAGCATGGCATCGCGAATGACCGCAAAGGCCTCTTCCGCCACCTTGTCTTCCGGCACGACGTAATGAGCGCTGTCGAGATAGATGGGGTCGATCTCGTCCTGAGCGACGAAACTCTCGATCTCCATCGTCCTTGTGCTTTCGATCTCGATCGCTTCGAGTTCCTCATCCTCGACCGTGATGTATTGCCGCTTGCCGACCTCGTAGCCCCTGACGCGATCCTCATCCTCGACGGGCTTGCGCGTCTTCTCGTCGACCATCTGCTGACGCAGCCGGTTTCCGGTTTCCCGATTGAGCATGTGGAACGAAATCTTGTCGCTGCGCGTCGAGGCGGGATAGAGCTCAACCGCACAGGAGACCAGCGACAGTTTCAGATAACCTCTCCAGCTCGGCCGGGCGGCCATGGCATTATTCCCTTCGCTTCCGGATCATGAATCGACGATCGTACCGCCATTCGGATGGAGCACCTGACCCGACATGTAGGAACCGTCGTCGCTGGCTAGAAAGACGTAGGCGGGCGCAACTTCGTTCGGCTGGCCGGCCCGCTTCATCGGCGCATTGAGGCCGTGCTTCGCCGTCTTCTCCTCGTCATAGGAGGCGGGAATCAGCGGCGTCCATATCGGGCCCGGTGCAACCGCGTTGACGCGGATGCCTTTCTCCATCAGCGAAACCGAGAGCGACCGCGTGAAGGAGACGATGGCCCCCTTGGTCGCGCTGTAGTCGAGAAGCGCGGGGCTTCCCTTGTAGGCTGTCACGGACGTCGTATTGATGATCGATGCGCCTTCGCCGAGATGCGGCAACGCCGCCTTCACCATGTAGAAACAGGCGAAGATATTGGTGCGGAAGGTCTGCTCGATCTGCTCCGCATCGAGATCGGTCAGATCTTTCTGTACATGCTGTTCGCCGGCATTGTTGACGAGGATGTCGAGCCGGCCGAATGCCTTGACCGTTTCCTCGACGGCCAGCGCGCAGAAATCCTCCGAGCCGATGTCGCCGGCGATCCGCACGACATCGGCACCCTCTTCCCGAACCAGCTCTTCGGTCTTTTCCGCGTCTTCATGTTCGTCGAGATAAATGAAGGAGATCGAGGCACCTTCCCGCGCCATGGCGAGCGCGACCGCGCGGCCGATGCCACTATCTCCGCCGGTGATGAGAGCGACGCGGCCTTCAAGTTTTCCCGCACCCGGATGGCGTGGGCGGTAGTCCGGCTCGGGCCGCATTTTCGCCTCGGTACCCGGCCGGCGGTCCTGCTTTTGTCGAGGTTGCAGCTCTTCGGCCATGTCGCTTTCCTTCGCAGTGGTGGTCGCCACATCGCGTAGGTCAAACACCAGAGTCCGCCGCTTGTTCCGTTCCGCCGTGTCACCACCGCTGGAACCACCGCGGCAGGGCCTGCGTTTTATACATTCAGGAGAGACCCTGAGGCGCCCACCGGCGTCCGATCACACCACTACAGGGAGATCGACATGCCCAAGCCGAAGACCGAGAAAGAAATCGACGAGGCGCTGGAGGATTCCTTTCCCGCGAGCGATCCGCCTTCCCAGTCGCAGCCGATGAAAAAAGTCGGCAAGAGCGTCGCCAACGAAGAACCCGAAGACGACGACGAAGACTGAACGGCCGAGGCGCGGCTCAATCCGAGGGCCGCGCCTCGGCCATCTTCCTGCCATCGGATAATCTTGTTTCTCCGGCGCGGTCCGGTCCCTC
>CAISYL010000131.1 GCA_903889655.1 uncultured Alphaproteobacteria bacterium
CCATACCGGCGGCGCGGGCATAGGCATTCAGTGCGACTGTCGCTGGAATGGCCATGATCGATTACTTCTTCAGGATGTCGATGGTCTGCGAAATCATCTTCCGGGACGCCTGGATCAGATTGAGGTTCGCCTCGTAGCTGCGCTGCGCCTCTTTCATGTCCATGGCCTCGACCAGGCCGTTGACGTTCGGCATCTTCACGTAGCCATTGGCATCGGCTCCCGGATGTCCCGGCATGTATTTCAACTGAAAGTCCGTATTGTCGAGGACCGGCCGCCCGAGTTGCACCGTTTCGGTGCCCAGCGAGCGATCGAGACGATCCTGAAAGGTCGGTATCTTGCGGCGATAGGGATCGCCACCCGGCGTCATCGCCGTCGAGTCGGCATTGGCGATGTTCTCGGCGATGATGCGCATGCGCCCGCTCTGGGCTTTGAGGCCCGAGGCGGCAACCATCATCGATTTCAGAAGATCCATGGCGCTCATGCTGCGTTCCTTTGACCTGCCTTATGAGTTGCCGCTGATCGCGAGCTTGATCAGGCCGAGGCTCTTGGAATAAAGGCTCGTGGCCGTGTCGTAGTCCATCTGCGTCTGCGCGACCTTGACCATCTCGTCCTCGAGCACGACGGAATTGCCGTTCGGCGTCGTTTCGAAGTCGGGCTTTTTGATTTCCTCGCCGCCGCGCGCATGGCCGAGGCTCATGCCGTCGGCCGAGCCTGCGACAGGCGTTCCGATATGCATGGAATTCGTTGCGACGGGCGCAAGCTTCGGACCGCTCGCATCGACCATCGCACCGAAATCCAGTTCCTTGAGATCCTTGGCCACATAGCCGGGCGTGTTCGCGTTGGCGACGTTCTCGGCCAGGACCTGCTGGCGCTCGGTCAGCCAATGAAGACGCTGCTTCATCATCGAGAGGATGGGGATATCGCCGAGTGACATGGTCGCGTGCCCAATAGAGTCCGCTCGCTGGTCCCTTCTGGGCGCTCGAAACGGGTTTCTCTTCAGATCGCAGGCCACGCATTCCTTGGCGGCAAGGGGCAGTCTCGGACGGTGCAAGTTAAGATCGTCCTAACGCGGCAAAAACAGCCTAGCGGCGGTAACAAAAGGCTAACCACGGAAACGGCGGTTTTTTGCGGCGCTTAACCAGCCATTAAACATGGTACCGGCAAATTGTGCCTGACGGCGGTGCCCCGTGGCGGGACGCACCGGGTTGGGGCAAGACAATGGAATTCACCGAAATTTTCCGCTTCGCGGCCGCGCTCGCCTTCATCATCGGGCTGATCGGCGTCTGCGCCTATCTCGCCAAGCGGTTCGGTCTTGCAACCGGCGGCTTCGGCAGCAGCGGTTCGCTGAAGCGCCTCTCGATCAGCGAGGTCAAGGTCGTCGACGCCAAGCACCGGCTGGTGCTGATCCGTCGCGACGGCAAGGAACATCTCATTCTGATGGGCGGCGAGCAGAACCTCCTGATCGAAGCCGGCATCGACGCGCCCATCGCCGTCGAAGTGGCGCCGACGGCGACGGATACGGCTCGCCCTGCCCCCGCCCTTCAATTCCAGCGCATAGTCGAATTCATCAGGGAGCGCCGCGCGTGAACCGCACTTCGCAATTCCTCCTGCGCTATGCGCCGCTCGCCGCCGGCATCGTCGGCGCCTTCGTCGCGTTCTCGATTTCGGATGCGGCAATGGCGGACACGATCAAGGTCGATCTCGCCGACAATTTCGGCCTGACGGATCACATCGTCCAGCTCGTCGCGCTCATCACGGTGCTGAGCCTCGCACCGTCGATCTTCATCATGGTGACGTCCTTCGTTCGCATCGTGGTGGTGCTTTCGCTGCTGCGTACGGCGATGGGATTGCAGCAGTCGCCGCCGAATTCCGTGCTCATCAGTCTCGCGCTCTTTCTGACCGCCTTCGTCATGACACCGACCTTCACAAAGGCCTATCACGACGGCATCGAGCCGCTGATGAACAAACAGATCGAACTCAGCGAAGCCTTCACGCGGACGACGATCCCTTTTAAGGGCTTCATGCTGACGCAGGTGCGCAAGCAGGATCTGAAGCTCTTCGTCGATCTCTCGAAGACTGCCGAACCCGAAGAGGCGAAGGATTTGCCGCTTCAGGTGGTCGTGCCGGCCTTCATGCTGAGCGAATTGCGCCGGTCCTTCGAAATCGGCTTCCTGATCTTCCTGCCCTTCATCGTCATCGACATGGTGGTCGCCTCGGTCCTGATGTCGATGGGTATGATGATGCTGCCGCCAGTGACCATCTCCCTGCCGTTCAAGCTCATCTTCTTCGTGCTGGTGGATGGCTGGGCGCTGATCGCCGGAAGCCTCGTCCAGAGCTTTGGGACCTGACGGCTCAGATCGGCGTAACGACGCGTGCCGTTTCAACCGGCGGCGGCGAGCAGCTCTCCCATCTTCTGGTGGAGCAGATTAATTGCCTTCAGCGGGCGCACCATCACCTTGAAATGGGTGATGAGCCCAGCCTCATTCCAGCGGATCATATCGATACCGTTGATCCTGATGCCTTCGACTTCACCCAGGAATTCGAGGACGCCTGAGCGTTCGTCCTTCCACTCGCCGGTAAAGCGGAACGAGTCGTTGCTGAGGACGTGAACAGCGGCGTTCAGATACATCGCCGTTATCGCCTTGCCGACCTGCGGCGTATGAACGATGGGCGACTCGAAGACCACGTCGTCCGCGAGCAATCCTTCGATCGCGTCGAAGTCACGACGCAACGCAACTTCGTGCCAGCCTCTCAAAGCATTTGCCATATGACTCTCCTCCATGTCCGCCGGACATGGGAGGCATTCTAGGGCATGAGAGGGACGCCCGTCTGAGCTTTCGCGGTTCGTCCGGACACAAGGGATGTTCAGGTTTCGCCCAACCGAAGCGGAAACCCCGATATGAATGCCGCTAATTGCTCGCGACCGGGATTCCATCCGCCGCTGAAACCTTATCTGTCTTCTTCAGCGAGTTGACGAAGCGTTCCATCGTATTGACCGAGGCGATATGGCTCGCGAGCTCACGGAAGGCGACGCCTTGCTTCTCGATCGGGTCGGTGACGATCGCGAAGGCGCTGGCGTCGGGCGTATCGGCCATGCGGTTGCCGAATTTCATTCTGAAGCGAGCAAGCCCGTCCTCGTTGTCGGCCAGCGAATAGGCGATCGCACCGCGCATGATATCGAAGCGCTGTTCTGCCGAAAGCGTCTTGCCGCCGTCCGTTCCGGCCAGCAAGACATCCACGGCATCGCCTGCGTCCCCCCAGCGCTGGGCTTCCCAGAGGATATCGGCCTTGAGAATGCCGGAGACTTCGCCGGGAATTTCGGACAGAAGATCGAGCGCCAGATCGTATTGCTTCAGCGACGCAAGCGAGCGCGCCTCGATGAGGCGACGTTGCTGATCGAGATCTTCCGGCAGTGAATTCTGTGCCGTCGAGCGGATGATCTGCAGCGCGTCTTGAGGCTTCTGGTCGAGAAGGTAGACGCTTGCCAGACGTGCGGCGACCTGCGCCTTGGCGACCCCGCCATGCAGGCGCTGCTCGATCTGGTAGCGCAGAAGCATTTCGGCCTGCGGCAGAAGATCGACGGAAACGAGATGTTCGGCAAGATGCCGAATGAGTTCGTCGCCCTTCTGCCCGATCGGCGTCAGGTCCTGAAAGTTGTAATACAGCGCCACCGCCTGAACCGGCGGCAGTTTGGCGGCGTCTTCATTGATGAAGTAATCGGCGAAAATGTCCGGCATCCGCGCTCCCATCGCGCGGGCTTCGTCGCTGTCCGGAAAATTGACCGTGGCCACGCGCATGGTCTTGAGCGCCCCGACGACATCTCGGGCAGCAAGTTGCCGCTCGGCCAGCGCCGACAGAATGCGCCGCTCCAGATCGTCGCCGCGCCACATCATGCGCAACTTGTCGAGTTCCGCGACAAGCTTCTTCTCGTCCAGTTTGCCCTTGCGATTGAGCATCAGCGCCTTCATGAGGCGCGCTTCCACCATGACAGGACGGATATTCCGATCAGCGGCGGCGTCATAGAGGGTGGCGGCTTCATCCGGCCTGTCGAGCGCTTCCGTCATTTCGGCCTGCATCAGCAGGGCCTCAGCGGCCAGGCGGTCGTCCTTGATGTTGGGCGGAAGCTGCCGCATATGGGCACGAGCCGCGGGAAGATCGCTTTCGGCCAGGTCGGCACGAGCCGCCGCCAGATGAACGCGCGCCGCAGAAGTCGGATCGAGCGTGTCGAGGGACGGCGCAGCGAGATCGAAATCCCGCCGGGCTTCGCCGGTACGTCCTAGTTCGACGCGGGCAACACCCCGCCAGATGGCCGCGTTCGGGTCCATCGCGAGCTGGTTGATCGACAGGTCGCCAAGCGCCTCCGCATAGCGATAGGCGAGTACCTTTGCGACGCCTCTCAATGCGCAGAAGGACGGATCGGCAGCAAGCTTGCCATCGATGGCAGCGGCTTTCTGCAGCTGTACCAAGGCTTCCGGACCGAGCCCGTTCGCGACGAGGAAACGTGCATAGGCAACGCGGGCAGACCCTACACTCTCGATATCGGCAATGGCGATCTTCGACTCGAGTGCCTGTCGATTGGCGATGAAATTGCCTTTGCCCCGCCATGCGGCGAAATCCATATAGGCCGGATAGGCGACAGGCGAATCCGTTGTCTGCGTGTTGGAGTTGTCGGCGGAAAGCGTCAGCCCGCTGCGTCGCGTCACCACCACAGCGTCGGGACCGGCCGCGACATTGAGATCGTCGGCCATGCGGACGATGGCGAGGCCTTGCGCCGTCTGCAGTGCCTGAAATTCGACGAAACTGCGCGGCATCTGCATCGACTGGATCGGCGCGCGCGCGGTCGCAACGTCGAGAACGTCGCGGACGACGGGATCGTGTATCTGCAGGACACGGCGCGCATCCTTGAGGTCGAAGCTGACGACGCCTTCGCCCGTGTCGCGCCATGTTCGCTTGGTCTCGATCGAGCGCCCGGTATCTGTCAGCACGTCGCTCAGCGAAACGCGCCACGCCGTCCCGTCTTCGTGAGCGCCGACGAGCATCTGCTTTCCGCGCATCGGAAAGGCGAGCGCCATGCCACCATCTACGTCGACCGGCAGGGGCGTGCCGATATGTTGAGTTGCATCGGCGCCGAGGCCAGAGAGATCGACCGGTGCATGTTCGTCGAAAACGACCCAGAGCGTGTCGGCACGAATGAAAACGGCGGCGCCGACGGGCACCGACCATGGGAAGACGATATCGATGCGGCCATCATGCCGGGACGCCACGACCTTGAGCGATACCGTCTGCGCCTTCGGATCGGGCGTGGCGACAGCAGCGGCGCCGGTCTCGGACGGCAGCGGCAATGCCGCTTGCGGAGCGATGGGCGCCTTGGCAGGCGGTGCTACGGCCGCTGGCGCAGAAGCAGCTGCGGGCACGATAGGCTTCGGCGCATGAGCATCCGACCGGGCACGCGCGGCGGGTGCCGGCGAAGGCTTGTCGGAGGGTACCGGGGCTGGCGGCGGAGTTGCGCCGGCGGCGGCCTCGGCCGCGTGAGCTTCCTGAGCCGGCTTCAGATCGAGCACGACGCCGAGATCCTCGCGAAAGTCCGTGACGGTGACGCCGGGCTTCAACTTCAGAAACACAGACAGGCGGCCATCGCGCTCGAAGGCACTGATCGTTTCGAGATAAGGCGGGGGATCCACCCGTATGGGCGCCAGGGCGACCTTGGCCGTGCGATCGAAGGTGATCGTCGCCGAACCTTCCTGCTGGACCAGCGAATAGAGAACCGGCTGGTTCCAGTCGAAGACGAATCGTGTCATCCCCTCACGTCCGACGACGCGTACGCGCAAGCCAGGGGGCGGCGCGCCGGGATCGACGATGCCGCGCTCCTTGACGAGCCGCGCATCCTCTTCCGCCTTCTTCTTCGCTGCCGCGGCGGCCGCGAGCCGCGCCAGCACGTCGGCCGGGAGAGGCGGCGCCTTGCCTGCCCATGAACTCGGCAGGAGATCGATATAGAGGTTGTTCTCGGCCTGCTGGACGTTGAGCCAGTAATCGAATTTCAGGGCGAGCCGCAGCGTCTTTCCGTCGGCGTCCTGCCGCGCCAAGGCGACATAATCCGGCATCTGGCGCATGAATTCAGCGAGATCGGTCGTGAAGGGCTTGTCGAATTTCATGACGAGCACGCCCGACGTCACGGCTTCGACATGGCCAGGCACGCCGCCCGGCCAATTCAGCACGATGCGTCCATAGCCATCGCTCTGGTAGAAATTTCCCGTGATCGCGACCGCCGCCCGGGCAGGCGCCGCGCCGATCATCG
>CAISYL010000132.1 GCA_903889655.1 uncultured Alphaproteobacteria bacterium
ATGATCTCGCCCTGTTTCGTCGCCTGCGCATAGGCCTCGTTGAGGCTGCCCTGACCGACGCGCAGCGACTTCACTTCCGTGCCCTTGAGTTCTACGCCCGCCTCATAGACATCCGAGATCGCATAATTGAATCGCGCCTTGCGGTTGTCGGCAATGATCTTCCGGCCGTCTTCCTTCTTCTTTGCGCCGCCGCTCTTCGATGACATGGGGTTCCGGTTCAGGGCTCAGTTGATGAGGCCGGCATGGCGCATGGCGCCGCGGATCTTCTCGCGCGTCGGTTCGGTCACGGGCACGAGCGGCAACCGCAATTCGTCGCGGCAAAGGCCAAGCAGGCTCGCGGCATACTTGATCGGGCCGGGGCTCGGTTCGATGAAGAGGTTGTGGTGGAGCGGCATCAGCCGGTCGTGAAGTTCAAGGGCGCGTCCGTAATCTCCGGAGAGCGACGCATTCTGGAATTCCGCGCAGAGCTTCGGCGCGATGTTGGCGGTCACAGAGATGCAGCCCTGCCCGCCATGCGCGTTGAAGCCGAGCGCCGTGCCATCCTCGCCGGAAAGCTGGATGAAGTTCGGCCCCATTGCCTGACGCTGCAGGCTCGCGCGGGCGAGGTTCGCGGTCGCATCCTTCACGCCGACGATGTTCTTCAATTCGAAAAGCCGCGTCATCGTCTCAAGGCTGATGTCGACGATGGTCCGGCCGGGAATGTTGTAGAGGAGGATCGGCAGGTCGACCGCGTCGTTCAGCGCCTTGAAGTGCTGATAGAGCCCTTCCTGCGACGGCTTGTTGTAGTAGCCCGTCACGCAGAGCGCGCCGTCGGCGCCGACCTTCTTCGCATGGCGCATCAGGTCCAGCGCCTCGGCCGTGTTGTTCGAGCCGGCGCCCGCGATCACCGGGATGCGCTTCTTCGTCACCTCGACGCAGATTTCGACGACCTTGCGATGTTCCTCGTGGGACAGCGTCGGCGATTCGCCCGTCGTGCCGCAGGGCACGAGGCCATGCGTGCCTTCGGCGATCTGCCATTCGACCAGTTTTGCGAACGCGTCCTCATCCACCTTGCCATCGCGGAACGGGGTGATGAGAGCGACGTACGATCCCTTGAACATCTTTCTAAGCTCCAATGCCCCGCTTCGTCGGGGTCTGCTTGCCTTTCGGGCGGCGCGCACGATAACCATAAGCCACGGGCGCGGCAAGGAATCCGCCCAAAACGGCATGGTGCGACTTGCGGCCCATTGCCCCGCTTGTTACGACAAAGGTAATCTCAATGCACGATAATCCGGCGTGAAATGCCGAAAGCCGGATTGCTGCTGAAGGGGTCGAGAGCGTTCCTGCGGGGGGCGATCCGGCCGTGTTTCATGAATTGGACCGCTCCATTGCCGGATCGTGGCCTCGATCGACTGTCAAAGCGGGCGACCGCGCGCGGCGCCCTGCGCCCGTTGGCGCGCCTGCTGGCGGTTGTCCTCGGCGCCGGTCTTATCGGGGCGCCGGCCGGCTACGCGGCCGAGGCCACAAAAACCGCGACTCACAAGACGGCCACGGCCAAGAAGCCCGTCTCGAAGGCAAAATCGACTCACCACAAAAAGGCGAAAAAGACGCATCAGGCCTCTGCCGCGCCCAAGCGCCATCTTGCGGTCGTCAGCTCGACGCTGCTGACTAAGGCCGATCTGGCGGCGCTGAACGACGCGTTCGCCGAGGCCGACCGCAAGAACTGGCCGGAGGCGATGCGGCATGCCGACAAGCTCGGCGATCCGGTCGCCGCGAAGCTCGTCCTCTGGTATCGCCTCGTTTCGCAGGATTCCGGCGCGACGCTCGCCGAGATCGTCGCCTTCCAGCAACAGAATCCGGACTGGCCGCGCCAGGCGCTGCTAACCCGTCGCGCCGAGGAAGCCGTTCTCGCCTATCCGATGAGCGATCAGGACGTGCTGACATGGTTCGGCGCGCATCCGCCTGTCACCGGCGAGGGCCGGCTTCGCTACGGTCAGGCGCTCGCCACGGCAGGCCGCAAGGACGAAGCGAGAAGCTGGATCCAGCGCGCCTGGGTCGAAAACGATTTCGCGCCGGCTCGCCAGAAGGAAATCCTGACGAGCTTCGGCTCCTATCTGACGCTTGCGACGCACAGGGCGCGGCTCGACCGGCTTCTCTGGGATGAGCGCGCGCCGGATGCCCGCCTGACTGCCGCTCTGATCGACACCAATGCGCGGGCGCTTGCCGACACGCGCATCAAGCTGATGACGCGGTCCTCGCTGGCCGACGACGCGCTGACGACGCTGCC
>CAISYL010000133.1 GCA_903889655.1 uncultured Alphaproteobacteria bacterium
GGCAAGCCTGGCGTGAAGATTCTCGCCGACGGCTGGACCGCTGTAACCCGCGACCGTTCGCTCTCGGCGCAGTTCGAACATTCCGTTGGCGTGACCGAAGACGGCGTCGAGATTTTCACCAAATCGCCGGCCGGCCTCGACTGCCCGCCCTATGCCTGAAGCAAGCAAGCGCGACGCGACGGAAAAGCCGCATCACGCGGGCCATCGCGAGCGTCTGCGTGCGCGCTTCAATACGGCACCGGAAGCGCTTCCGGATTATGAACTTCTGGAACTCATTCTCTTCCGCACCATTCCGCAGCGCGATGTGAAGCCACTGGCGAAGGATCTGATCGCGCTCTTCGGCAGCCTTTCGGGTGTCCTCCACGCGGAGGCGGATCGGCTGCACGATGTGAAAGGCGTTTCAGATGCGACGGTCACCGATTTCCGCATTCTGCGCGAGGCCGGCCTGAGGCTTTCGCAGGCGAAGGTTCTCAGGAAGGAAGTGATCTCGTCCTGGGCGGCGTTGCTGGATTACTGTTCCGCCTCGATGGCACACAATCCAATCGAGCAATTCCGCATCCTCTTTCTCGACCGCCAGAATGTGCTGATCGCGGACGAAGTGCAGCAGACCGGTACCATCGACCATACGCCGGTCTATCCGCGCGAGGTCGTGAAGCGCGCACTGACACTCAACGCTTCGTCGATCATCCTCGTGCACAACCACCCGTCCGGCGATCCGACGCCCTCGTCAGCCGACATCGAAATGACCAAACGCATCGTCGAGACGGCAAAGCCGCTCGGTATCGCCGTTCACGATCATCTGGTGATCGGCAAGGGACGCCACGCGAGTTTCAGGTCGCTCGGGCTGATCTAGCCGCTCCGGCGCCCTCTACCCGACGCTGATTAAAACGGAGGCGCCTACGACATCTCGTCGCATTTTCAGAAAATCAACATTTTAGAAAACAATTGAGAGCAATTATTCTGCTTCGCTTCCGCAGCGCATCAATAACTTGTGAGTGTAAATTCGGTCTATTGGGGCATAGCAACCGAAGTTACCAATTTCAGGATAACATTCAGAGACTATTTACAAGCCTGTCGGCCATTTCGTCGACAGCCACCAATGAGGCCTTCTTTTGTTTGCGCGCAGCAGTGCCAATGCCAGTGCCGACACCAGATCCGGTTCCCGTCCTGACGGCGGCCCCAGCGACAGGCGACACGTTGCCTTGCTGTCGGGGGACGCCGACGACATAACCGATGCCGAGCTGCTCGAGGCTTTGCTGATCTTCGGCGCACGCGATCGGCGTGTTTCGCATTTCGTGCATGAACTGCTTGGTCGCTTCGGAAATTTCGGTGAAGTCATCGTGCAGACGCCGGTGCGGCTATCGGAAGTTCCCGGTCTCGACGAGCGTGTCGGGATGCTTTTCAGGGCTGTGCGTTTTGCGGCGACGCGGCTTGCGCAGCAAAAAGCGAGCGAGCGGCCGATCCTGTCGTCGTCGAAGGCGCTCATCCGCTATTGCCGCATCGCAATGGCGCATGAGCAGACGGAGCGGCTGCGCATCCTCTTCCTCGATCGCAAGAATGTGCTGATCGCCGACGAAGTGCAGCAGACGGGCACCATCGACCACACGCCGGTCTATCCCCGCGAGATCATCAAGCGTGCGCTGGAGCTCAATGCCTCGGCTCTGATCCTCGTCCATAATCACCCTTCGGGCGATCCGACACCCTCTCACGCCGACATTGCCATCACGATCAGGATCGCCGAATCGGCGCGCCATCTCGGCATCGAAATCCACGATCATCTGGTTATCGGCAAGGGGCGGCATACAAGCTTCAAGACGCTGGGGCTGCTCTGATCCGGGCCCCGGAAAAAGCGGCTAAAATCCTCGGGTTGCGATACCCTTCCGGCTCACTATTGAGGTCGCGGGGGCCATCTGTTAAACCCTCGGGCTTCCCTGCTCCTTCGCGAGGCTGCCTCATGATCCCCCGCTATTCGCGGCCCGAAATGGTTTCTATCTGGACCCCGGAAACGAAGTTCCGGATCTGGTTCGAAATCGAAGCGCATGCCTGCGACGCGCTGGCGGAACTCGGCGTCATCCCGAAGGAAGCCGCGAAAAAGATCTGGGAATTCGGCGGCAAGGCGGAGTTCGATGTCGACCGCATCGATGAGATCGAGCGGGAAGTGAAGCACGACGTCATCGCCTTCCTGACCCATCTGTCGGAATTCGTCGGACCGAACGCCCGCTTCGTTCATCAGGGCATGACGTCCTCCGACGTGCTCGATACCTGTCTCAACGTGCAACTCGTGCGCGCCGCCGACCTTCTGCTGAAGGATGTGGACGGGCTTCTCGCCGCGCTGAAGCGCCGGGCCTTCGAATACAAGGATACGCCGACCATCGGCCGCAGTCATGGCATCCATGCGGAGCCGACGACCTTCGGTTTGAAGCTCGCACAGGCCTATGCCGAATTCTCGCGCTGCCGCGAGCGTCTCGTCGCCGCGCGCAAGGAAGTCGCGACCTGCGCGATTTCGGGGGCCGTCGGCACCTTCGCCAACATAGACCCTACCGTCGAAGAGCACGTCGCGGCCAAGCTCGGCCTTGAGCCCGAACCCGTCTCGACGCAGGTCATCCCGCGCGACCGCCACGCGATGTATTTCGCGACGCTCGGCGTCGTCGCCTCGTCAATCGAACGGCTGGCAACGGAAATCCGTCACCTGCAGCGTTCGGAAGTTCTGGAAGCCGAGGAATATTTCTCGGAAGGCCAGAAGGGCTCCTCGGCGATGCCCCACAAGCGCAATCCGGTGCTCACCGAAAACCTCACCGGCCTCGCCCGCCTCGTGCGCGGCATGGCGATCCCGGCGATGGAGAACGTCGCTCTCTGGCACGAGCGCGACATTTCGCACTCCTCGGTGGAGCGCATGATCGGACCGGATGCGACGGTGACGCTTGATTTCGCCCTCGTCCGCCTTACCGGTGTCATCGATAAGCTGCTCGTCTACCCCGAGAACATGCAGCGCAATCTCGACAAGCTCGGCGGCCTCGTCCATTCGCAGCGTGTGCTGCTCGCACTGACGCAAAAAGGCGTCAGCCGCGAGGACAGCTACCGCCTCGTGCAGCGCAACGCGATGCCGGTCTGGCGCGGCGAAGGGAATTTCCTGGAATTGCTCAAGGCCGACAAGGACGTTTCGGCGAAATTATCGGCGCAGGAACTCGAGGAACTTTTCGACCTGGGCTACCACACCAAACATGTGGACACGATCTTCGCGCGCGTGTTCGGCAAGGATGCCGTTGCGGCGGCAAAGGGCAAGGCGGCGGAGTAGCCTTCACCTCTCCGTCACGAACTCCTCTATACTCGACCCATCGATATTCATTTTGAGGGTCCAGTCATGCTCCGCACCGCTTTCGACGGCTCGCGCCGTCGCCGCATTTATCTTTTCCGCCACGGCGATGTTTCCTATGTCGACGATCAAGGAAATCGCGTTGCGGATTCGACCGTCGTTCCGCTGACTCAATGGGGCCGCGAACAGGCGACGATGACGGGCAAAGCGCTCGCCAACATTCCCTTCGACCGTGCCGTGGTGTCGAGTTTTCCGCGCTCGGTCGAGACGGCGGATCTTCTGCTCGCCGGCCGCGGAATCGATATCGAGCAGAATTCGAATTTTATCGAAGTGCGCAGCGATAACGGCCATCGTAACGAAGTCACCGACCTGAACGAGATCGCCTATTCGTTCAAGGATGCCGCGAAGCCCGGAGCGCGCTATCTCGGCGGAGACAGTTTCGAAGAGATCTATGCGCGCGTCACCACGGCGCTCGAGCTGCTGATCGCCGAAGACAAATGGGAGACGCTCGCCCTTGTCGCGCATGGCGGCGTCAACCGGCTCGTGCTCGGCTGGGCTTTCGGCACCGGCCTTGCGGGTTTTCCAGCTATCGACCAGCACACCTGCTGCTTCAACATCATCGACATCGACGTTCATCCGGAGACGAATGCGGTGGTGCGGAAAATCGTTCGCGCGATGAACGTCACAGCCTACGACCTGGCGAAGGAAGGCAATCATCTTCTCTCGCTGGAGCAGATCGCGGCGCGGCTGCAGAAGAAAGTCCTGGCCTGAGACTTTTCGCCGGGTAGTCTTTCTCCCCAAACGGGGGAGACATGACACGACATAAAATCAGACTGGGCATGGTCGGCGGCGGCGCCGGCTCGATGATGGGCAATCTCCATCGCATGGCCGCCGCCAAGGACGACAATTTCGAACTCGTCGCAGGCGCGCTTTCCTCGACGGCCGAGCGCGCCGCCGTCTCGGCGCAGGCGGCCGGCATTCCGGCGGATCGCAGCTACGCGACTTTCGAGGAGATGGCAAATGCGGAAGCCGCACGCCCGGACGGCATCGAAGCCGTTGCGATCCTGACGCCGAACCATCTTCATGCGCCCGCCGCCCGTGCCTTCATCGAGCGCGGCATTCATGTGATCTGCGAGAAGCCGATGACGGCGAATCTTGCGGAAGCCGAAGATCTCGCCACCCTTGTCGCCGCGAAGAATATCGTCTTCGTCGTCACGCACAGCTATTCCGGTTTTCCGATGATCCGACAGGCGCGCGAGATCGTGCGATCCGGTGTGCTCGGCAACATCCGCTCGGTCAAGGCGATCTATTTCCAGGGTTGGATGGCCGACCTCGAAAGCGCCGGGGCGAACGCCGGGCCCGTCTGGCGTACCGATCCGGCGCGGAGCGGTATCGCGGGAACGGTCGCCGATGTCGGCAGCCATGCCTTTCACATGGCGAGATATGTTTCCGGCATTGAACTCGATGCCGTCGCCGCCGATCTTTCGGCGCTCGGCTCCATCACCACGCTCGATTGCGAGGCGAGCATGCTGCTGCGCTTCAAGGGCGGCGCCAAGGGAAGCCTCTGGTGTTCGCAGGCGGCGGCGGGGCATACGAATACGTTCGATCTCGCCATCCATGGGTCGAAAGGCGCGCTGCGCTGGTCGGTCGAGACACCGGGCGAATTGCATCTTGCAACGGTCGGCAGATCGCCGGAAGTGCTGACGCCTTCGTCCGAGCAGGCGGAAGAACTCGGGCATTGGACGCAGATGGGCCTCACGGGCCTCGAGCACTATTTCGCCGGCTTCGCAAAAATCTATGAAGACGCTGCGGAACTGATTGTGGCGTACAAGGAGGGCCGCGCGCCGGATCTGCGCGCGGCCCTCTCGCCGGATGTGAAGGATGGGCTCGCTGTCATGCGCTTCGTCGACGCTGCCGTCCGCTCGTCGAGAGCGAATGCCGCCTGGACCTCACCCGACTGAGGTTATTTCGTCTCCGGCAAAGCATAGGCGATTACATAGTCGCCGAGCTTCGTGCCGGAGCGCGCGTGGCCGCCCGCGGCGATGACGACATATTGCCTGCCCTTCCATGTATAGGACATCGGCGTCGCCTGGCCACCCGCTGGAAGCCGTCCCCTCCACAATTCCTTGCCGCTGGAAATGTCGAAAGCTCGCAGGTAATTGTCCATGGTGGCGCCGATGAAGATCAGGCCGGTCTTCGTCGTCAGCGGACCGCCGAAATTCGGGACGCCCCATTCGAGCGGCAGCGGCACGGGCGCCAGATCGCGGATGGTGCCGAGCGGCCGGTTCCACTTGATCGTCCCGTCATTCAAATCGACGGCGACCAGCGTGCCCCATGGCGGCGGCGTGCAGGGCAGCCCGAGCGGCGACAGGAAGAGATCGCGCTCCATGCCGTAGGGCGTTCCCAGCTGTGGCGAGATTTCCGCCTTCAGGTCGGCTGCCTTGCGTTCCTTGAATTCCGCTTCCGGAAAGAGCGTGACGATGTGGCCGGCGCGATTGACGTTGACGATGGCAATCTTCCGCTCGGGATCGAAGGACATACCGCCCCAGTTCGCGCCGCCGCCCGTGAAGGGATAGATCAAGGTGCCTTGCGTCGATGGCGGCGTGAAAAGGCCGTCGTTGCGGACCTTGTCGAGCTTCGCGTTGCAGGCACGCCTGTCGAACCAGGCGATGCCCCAGGCGCCGCCCTTCTCGAGCTTCTGCGGCACCAGCGCGGGCGGCTTCACAGGGAAAGGCTGCGTCGGCGACAACTCCTCGCCCGCGACTTCACCTTGCGGCACGGGTCTTTCCTCGACACCGAAGAAAGGTTTGCCGGTGTCGCGTTCGAGCACGAACATGAAGCCGGTCTTCGTCACCTGCACCACAACGTCGACGGGCTTGCCGTCGCGCATCAGCGTCGCGAGCGTCGGCTGCGCGGGGAGATCGTAATCCCAGACGTCGTGATGCACGGTCTGGAAACTCCAGACGACCTTGCCCGTCTCACCCTTCAGCGCAACGACGGAATCCGCGTAGTCGTTGTTGCCCTTGCGCAGGCCGCCGAAGAAATCCGGGCTCGGGCTTGATGTCGGCAGAAAAACAAGCCCGCGCGTCTCATCGACCGAAATCGGCGCCCAGACATTCGCCTGCCCCGTATGCTCGGCCGCGCCAGCAGGCCAGCTTCCCGGCTTTTCTGCGGAGCCGCGCGCGACAGGATCGAAGCCCCACTTCAGCACGCCGGTTCGCGCGTCGAAGGCGCGGACTGTCCCCTTCGACGCGTCGGCGCGTCGATTGTCGCTGATCGAGGAGCCGACAATTACGATGTCGTGAATGACGACCGGCGGAGAAGTCATCTGGAATTCGCCCGGCCAATCCAGCGCCCGATCGGCGCCAGCCTCTACTTCGCCGGGCTTGCCGGGGTTCGTTCCAAAGCCTGTACATGGCTTTCCGGTCCGCGCATCAAGCGCGATCAGACGGCCGTCCACGGTGCCCATGAAGATGCGGGCGGCACAGGCGGCATCCATCGATGCTCGCGCGTCCTCCCAATAGGCGACGCCGCGGCAGACATACTGGTTGCCGGGTCTGCGATCGAGGGCGACATGCGGGTCGTAGCTCCAGCGCTGCGCGCCCGTTGCCGGATCCAGTGCGACGACGCGGTTGAATGGCGTGCAGAAGATCAGGCTGCCGCCGACGAGGATCGGCGTTCCCTCGAAGGCATACCGCTTCTTCACCTCATCCGACTTGTCCGCCAGTTCGCCGGTCCGAAAACGCCATGCCTCGGTGAGACCGCCAACATTGGCGGGCGTAACGGCATCGGCCTCCACATGACGTTGGCCGCCAGCATCTCCACC
>CAISYL010000134.1 GCA_903889655.1 uncultured Alphaproteobacteria bacterium
GGCCGCGACCGCGCCATTGCCGACGCCCATCGCGCCGACGCAGAGAAGATCGGCGCCGCCGGCGATCGCCTCCATGCCGAAGGCCATCGTGGCCGCGCAGGCCTGTTCCGAAAGCGCCGCATCGACCGTGATGTCCGGCACCGGCAGATCGAGCGCGAGATCGAAGACCTTGAGGCCTGCATTGGCCGCGAGCGCGAACTGGTTGACCGCCGCGCCGCCCGCCGCGAAGAGCTCGACCATGGCGCGGGTACGGGATTGCGGAATCTCGGTGACGCGGCCGGCGACCTGATGGTTGGCGGCGAAAATGGCGATCAGCGGCCGCTCGACGGAGGGCCGGGCCTTTGCCTGCCAGCGGCCGAGCCAGACCGCGATTTCCTCGAGCCGGCCGAGGCCGCCGCCGTCCACGAGGTCCTGCGCCCGTGCCGCAAGCGCGATGGTCGCCGCGTCGTCGCCTGCGGGCAGACCGGCGATCAGATCGCGAATATCGTCGAAGGGGAGACCGGAGGGCGGACGTGCCATTATACTGTTCTCGAACTTCGCTCGGGATTTGAGCGGCGCCTTCCTATACCCTGCCCTCAAGCACGATAGAACCCCGGAAAAAGCGTGAACGCCCACCTCCCCGTTTCCTCGCCCTGCATCGACATCTGCCTGATGGACGCCCGAACGGGCCTTTGCACGGGCTGCGCCCGCTCGCTCGAAGAGATCGCGGCCTGGGCGCGCCTCGGCGAGACGGAGCGCCGCGCGATCATGGCCGCGCTGCCCGCCCGGCTCGCTACACTCGGCGCGAAGGCCGCCGCCCCCGCGGAAGCGCTCGCCAAAATCCGATCGGTATTGTCCCGATGAGCGAAACCACACTCCCGGCGCCGAAGCGCGATCTCCTCGGCCACCCGCGCGGCCTCACCTTCCTCTTCGGCACCGAGATGTGGGAGCGCTTCTCCTATTACGGGATGCGGGCGCTGCTGACGCTCTACATGGTCAAATATCTGCTGCTGCCGGAAAACCGCGACCGCGTGCTGGGCCTCGATCTCCTGCATCGCATGCTGGAGGCGGTCTTCGGCCCGCTCGCGGTGCAGCCGCTCGCCTCGCAGATCTACGGCCTCTACACGGCCCTCGTCTACCTCACGCCCGTGCTCGGCGGGCTGATCGCCGACCGCTGGCTCGGGCGCAAGCGCACCATCATCCTCGGCGCGCTGCTGATGGCGCTCGGCCACTTCATGATGGCGGCCGAGAACATGTTCCTCTTCGCGCTCCTTGCGCTCATCCTCGGCAACGGCGCCTTCAAGCCGAACATATCGAGCCAGGTCGGCACGCTCTATGCCGCGGGAGATGCGCGGCGCGACCGCGCCTATTCGATCTTCTATGTCGGCATCAATCTCGGCGCCTTCCTCGCGCCCTTCGTCTGCGGAACGCTGGGCGAGCGCGTGGCCTGGCATTGGGGCTTCGCGGCGGCGGGCGTCGGCATGCTGATTTCCACCGTCGTCTATCTCGCCGGCCAATCCTCGCTGCCCGAAGACCGGCCGAAGCGCGCGGAACAGGCGGAACGCCAGAAGCTGACGCGCGAGGACTGGCGCGCCATCGGCGCGATGCTGGTCCTCTGCGTCTTCGTCACCTTCTTCTGGGCGACCTACGAACAGCAGGGCAACACCATCGTTCTCTGGACAGATGATTATACCAACCGGACGATCGACCTGATCTTCTGGCGCGGCGAGGTGCCGACCACCTGGTTCCTGGCGCTGAACCCCTTCATGATCTTCGCCTTCACGCCCTTCGTGGTCGCGCTCTGGGCGCGTCAGGCGCGGAGCGGCACGGAGCCCTCGACGCTGGTCAAGATGTCGGTCGGCTGCTTCGGCGTCGCGCTTGCGAACCTCATCATGGTGGCCGCCGCCTTCGAGGCGGGCGCGACCGGCAAGGCGAGCCCCTTCTGGCTCATCGGCTATTTCGCGATCCTGACGGCGGGGGAACTCTACCTCTCGCCGACGGGACTTTCCTTCGTCTCGAAGATCGCGCCCGCCTCGCTGCTCTCGATGCTGATGGGCATCTGGTTCCTGACCAATTTCGCGGGAAACTTCCTCGCCGGCTGGCTGGGCAGCTTCTGGAGCGTGATGGACAAGCCGCACTTCTTCCTGCGCATCGCCGCCATCGCCGGCGCGGCGGGGCTGGCGATCTTCACCTTCGACCGCATCATGAAGTCGAGCCCGTCGCGCAGCGGAGCGTGGTAGCGGGTCATCCCGGCCATATGCCGGGATGACGCCGGATACCGACTGAATCACTTCGTGAAATCGAGCACCATGCGGCCCTGAATCTTCCCGGCCTTGAGGTCGGTGAGGATGGTGTTGATGCTTTCGAGCGGCGCGGTCTTGATCTCCGCATGAACCTTGCCCTCGCCCGCGAAGGCCAGAGCCTCGGCGAGATCGCGGCGCGTGCCGACGATGGAGCCGCGGATCGTGATGCGCTTCAGCACCACGTCGAAGATCGGCGTCGGGAAATTGCCCGGCGGCAGGCCGACCATCGCCACCGTGCCCTTGCGGCGGACCATGTTGATCGCCTGCGCGAAGGCGGGCGGCGAAACCGCCGTGACCAGAACGCCATGCGCGCCGCCGCCGGTCGCCTTCACCACCTGCGCCGCCGCATCCTTGTCGCTCGCATTGATGGCGACGTCGGCACCGGCCGCGCGGGCCAGCGCGAGCTTGTCGTCGGCGATGTCGAGCGCCGCGACATGAAGCCCCATCGCCTTCGCATACTGGATGGCGACATGGCCGAGACCGCCGACGCCGGAGATCGCGATCCACTCGCCGGGCCGCGCTTCCGTTTCCTTGATGCCTTTATAGGTGGTGACGCCCGCGCAGAGGATCGGCGCGATTTCGGCGAAGCCCACATTCGTCGGCAGGATGCCGACATAAGGCGCCGAGGCGATCACATATTCGGCGAAGCCGCCATTCACGCTGTAGCCCGTGTCGTGCTGGCTCTCGCACAGCGTTTCCCAGCCCGTCTCGCAATATTCGCAGCCGCCACAGGCATCGTGCAGCCAGGCGACGCCGACCGCATCGCCTTCCTTGAGGCCCGTCACGCCCGCGCCGAGCGCGACGATGACGCCCGCCGCCTCGTGGCCGGGAATGAAAGGCGGATTGGGCTTCACCGGCCAGTCGCCGTCGGCGGCATGGAGATCGGTGTGGCAAACGCCGCAGGCCATCACCTTCACCAGCACCTCGCCGGGACCGGGCACCGGGATCGGCACCTCTTCGATCGTGAGCGGTTGGCCGAAGGCACGCACAACGGCCGCTTTCATCGTCTTCGCCATGGGGAGGGACTCCTTTACTGCAGTCCGGAAACCGAATGACGGCCAGCATGCGCGCCCGCATCGGGTGCGGCCTTGATCGGTATCAAAATGACGCTTTCGTCACGCGTTGATCGAACGCAATGCGCGAAGGGGCTGCGCGGCGCGAACCTCTCTCCCGGGGGGCGCGCCGTCCGCGACATGTGGACCCCGTGTTCATCAATTCGAGTGAAAGAGTGACGCCCATGTTCGACAAGGCATTGGAAACGGTCCGGCGGACCGGCAACCTTCCCAAGAAATTCGGCAACTTCATCGGCGGCAAATGGGCCGCACCGCTGAAAGAGCAATATTTCACCGACACGAGCCCGATCAACGGCCTGCCGCTTGCCGACTTCGCGAAGTCGACGCCGGAAGATGTCGAGGCGGCGCTCGATGCCGCGCACAAGGCCAAGGCCGGATGGGCCCGCTTGTCGCCCGCCGAACGCGCGAAGATCCTCAACAGGGTCGCCGACCGCATGGAGGAAAATCTCGAACTCCTCGCGCTCGCCGAAACGCTCGACAACGGCAAGCCGATCCGCGAGACGCGCGGCGCCGACGTGCCGCTCGCCATCGACCACTTCCGCTATTTCGCCGGCTGCGTGCGCGCCGAGGAAGGCGCGATCTCGCGCATCGACGCCGACACGGTCGCCTATCATTTCCGCGAACCCATCGGCGTCGTCGGCCAGATCATCCCGTGGAATTTCCCGCTGCTGATGGCGGCGTGGAAGATCGCGCCGGCGCTTGCCGCCGGCAACTGCACGGTCATCAAGCCCGCCTCGAACACGCCGCTCTCGCTGATGTTGCTGGCGGGCCTTACCGCCGACATCATCCCCGCGGGCGTGCTCAACGTGGTGACGGGTCCGGGCGGCTCGGTCGGCCGCGCGATTGCCGCCAATCCGCGCGTTGGCAAGGTCTCCTTCACCGGCGAGACGACGACCGGCCGGCAGATCATGGGCTATGCGGCGGAACATCTGATCCCGCAGACGATGGAGCTCGGCGGCAAGTCGCCGAACATCTTCATGGCCGACGTGATGGATACCGACGACGAATTCTTCGACAAGGCGCTCGAAGGCTTCGCGCTCTTCGCCTTCAACAAGGGCGAAGTCTGCACCTGCCCGTCGCGCGCGCTCGTGCAGGAATCGATCTACGACAAGTTCATGGAACGCGCCGTCGCCCGCGTCGCGAAAATCAAGGTCGGCAATCCGCTCGATCCCGACACGCAGATGGGCGCGCAGGCATCGACCGATCAGATGCAGAAGATTCTCGGCTATATCGAGATCGGCAAGCAGGAAGGCGCGAAGTGCCTGACCGGCGGCGACCGCGCGCATCTGGGAGGCGATCTCGAAAACGGCAACTTCCTGCAGCCGACCGTCTTCTCGGGCAACAACAAGATGCGCATCTTCCAGGAGGAAATCTTCGGGCCGGTGCTCTCCGTGACCTCGTTCAAGACCATCGACGACGCCATCGCCATCGGCAACGACACGGTCTACGGCCTCGGCGCGGGCGTCTGGTCGCGCAACGGCAACAACGCCTTCCGCCTCGGCTCCTCGATCGAGGCCGGCCGCGTCTGGACCAATTGCTTCCACGCCTACCCCGCCCACGCGGCCTTCGGCGGCTACAAGGAATCCGGCTTCGGCCGCGAGAACCACAAGATGATGCTCGATCATTATCAGCAGACGAAGAATCTGCTGGTGAGCTACAGCCTGAAGGCGCAGGGGCTGTTCTGAAAAGCCGGGGTGGCGTTCCGACGGCGCCCCTTCAAACGCAAACCTGTCACCCCGGGCTCCGTCCCGGGGTGATGCGTTTCGGGTGAGGGCAAGCCGCGGGACACCGCTCCCCGAGAAGCCCTCACCCAACCCTTCGGCGTATCATCGGCCCACCGGACCGATGATTATCCCGCCTCAGCCCAGAGGGAGGGGGTAAAGAGACATGACATAAACCAAACACTTTTTGACCGTTCCCGTCGCCTAAGTCGTTGTGCCTCAAATCAACGAAAGGTGTATTAGGCCCTCATTTTCGATGATTGGCTGGGGTCTTGCTTGATCAGCCGTGCACATGCCATCGTTCGGTGCTTGCGCGTCGGCCCAAATCTCTCAACGTAGATAGTGGCCAACTGACACGACCGACGTTGGGGAGGGCGAGAATGATGAACACGGAAGTCTTGCAGGCGCTGCAGAAGCGCACTTCGATTCGCGTTGCGCGTCGCTTGCTTGCGGCGAACGGATTCCCAAAGGGTGCCGGATGGGATCAAATCAGTGAGAAGCTGAAAGATAAGAATGCAGCCGACAAAGCAGACTTTGTCGGATTGCGAGATGCCTTGCGCGAATTGCTCATCGTTGGCGATAAGAATATTAGAGCATTCAAGCTGGCGAATGCTGATGCAAAAGCGCTCAGAGGCAAAATCGCAGCATCGCAGATTAATCAGAACAGCGTTTTTGCAACGCATTTTCCCTTGCCAGTTCCCGATAACATTCTTCACAGCCTGCCTTCGCAAGAACCGATTCCTGTTGCGAAATTTCAGACGGATAACGTTGACGGAATTCTCTTTTCGTCAATCAAAGTCGTCGAACAACGCGAAAAAATATTAGCGGCGAGAGTCGGAGCATCTGTCGCCGCCGAATATGAGGAAATAATTGGTATAAAGAAGATCAAAATTCAGACTTTTGATGCGCTTATGATGTCTAACAAACGCAACCACGCATACATTCTCTCAGATGCGCATCAAGACCAAAGTCAGGCTATGCAGCTAGGCCTTCAATCAAGCATGGCGAACACGATTGACAAGTTTGCAAATGCAAAAATTATTAAAACATCAGTCAATTTTTTTCCACTAATCGAGCCGCTTTATCAGAGTGATTCTGGATTTGTTAAAACGCTTTTCTGGACCACAACAACGTCCTCTGGCAAGCATGAATGGATGCGCGCGAGCGGAGTTTGTCTTCGCAAGGAAACAGCCCACAGGGCAGCAATAGCTGCGCTTGGAGGCGGCCATGCATTCTATGGAATCGAGTTGGAATGGGGCCTAGATGAGGTAAGCGGTTACACGCCGCGTCCGATGCTATCGGTCGTGGGAACATATAGGATGCTCCACGAGTTGAAACCCCATCTTGGCGATGCAACCATTTGGGGATGTGCAACATCGAACGAGTTTGAATTTGTCCTAAAAGAACTGATGTTCCATGTTAGCGGAAGCAGAGCGATCTGAGCTATGCGGCGATTTGAAATCATTGAACAGGCGATAGAAGCCAGATGGGGCATCGACCCTACTGTCGGCGTATGTCGTTTGATCTTGGAATACGCTGTGTCGAAGCCCACCCAAGAGACCGTCATGCTCACCTTTGGTGACTTCAAAAGAATAGCCGGTGCTGATTACGATCAGGAAGAGTTACAACGGGCAATTGCAATTCTGGTGTCCCGCTTTCACGCTCTCGAAATGCGTCTGGTGTTCATCGACAACGACGAAGGTCCGATCTATCTCAAACCTGACGAGCAACAAGATTTCATAGAGAGGGGACAACTTATTCATCCGCATCGTGGAGTTCTCGTGGAGGGCGGTGAAAAAAACACCTTTCCTTATTACATCGCGCGACCGCAGACGTTGCTTGAAGAGGTGGCGGAATGATTGAGGGGCCATCTTGGGCGCAATTGGATTTTGCAGCAAAAACTACTCCAGAAAAAATCCGACTCGAGCTGATGCGTGGCGTCACGCTTTATGAGAAATTTTCTGATTTGATAGAAACTGCACTGAATTATTCAATTGGCGAAATGGTCAAAGCGAAAAACATTATCAATCCAGCATCTCAAAAAAAGGACCGAATGGACGAAGATCAGCTAACGCTGACCTTGTCTGGCCCACTGAAGGGTATGGGTTTTGATATATCACATAGCACGAATGTCGGCGGCAATTGCGACATTGTGGTCGAAGGCGGTTCAGAGATGATCTGGATCGGGGAAGCTAAGATATATTCAGACTACGGCAAGCTAATGGGCGGATTTCAGCAGTTATGCGACCGTTACTCCTCCGGAATGCCCAATCAAAATCGTTGTGGAATGTTGATTTATTTTTTCGCAGGCCAAGTTGCACATGTCATGGAGGAATGGCGAAAATATGTCGGTGATGCGCGCGAGCATTTGACTTCTATAGACGTTGCCGGCAACACATTGCAGTTTCGAACGAGCGAGCCTCACGGTGCGACACAAGTTGCGCTGAACGTGCTGCACATGGCGGTTCCATTGATGCACGAACCCACGGATGTTGCCGCGCCACCGAAGCGCGGTGCCGCCTAACACCCACCTATGCCTTCGCAATCGGACGCGTTGCGCTTGCCGATCAACTCACCATAGATCGCGGCGACGTCCTTGTCGGTGTAGCGGTCGTCCATCGCGGAGATGCGGCGGAAGGCGGCCCAGATCGAGGGGCTTTCATAGATGGCACCGATCTCGCCGAGGAAGGCACCGCTCAACGCTTGGCGGACAGCTCCTCGACCGCCTTTCGTCCCGCATCTCGACCGGCCTCACGAAATGCCGCGCGCGACGATTCAACCTGGTCGGTCGACAGATCCGAAATGACAATTCGAATGTTATTCAGGGGTATCCGGTCGTCGATCATGAGGATATCGAGCACGCCATGAAGAAACGATCCGGCGTAGTCCGCAAACTCGACCCCCATGTGCACATCTTCGACAAGCATGAACCGGTCAGATGGCTCGACGCGAAGGCGCGCACGCGCCTTCGCCCATGTAGGCCCCAGATGCCGTTTGCATTCCCCCCAGACGATGATCTCGCCCATAAGATGCGGTGCTTCCCTGTTCAGCAGACCGTCGAACCAAGATTGCAATACATCCTTCGTCACGTCGCCTCCCGCTAAAACATCTCTCCATACCGCACCACATCGAGCGCCTGCCGCGATTGCACCGTGTACCCCCTGTCCCGCAGGGCCTTTTCGATTCCGGGCATGTGTTCAGCGCCCCAGGGGATGACGATCTCGTCATGGGAGGGAGCTTCCTTGTCGAAGACGGAGAGCACCTGCGCGTTGCGCTTGCCGATCAACTCGCCATAGATCGCGGCAACGTCCTTGTCGGTGTAGCGGTCGTCCATCGCGGAGATGCGGCGGAAGGCTTCCCAGATCGAGGGGCTTGCATAGATGTTGCCGACCTCGCCGAGGAATTTGACCGTCGTGTCCGAGAAATCCGAAACGTCGATGTCGGCGCGCAGGACCGTCGGGCGACCCGGCGCGACGGGCGTTCCGCCGACGGAGGACGATGCACCGGTTGACGGGGCCCCGGACGACGGTGCCCCGGATGATGCGCCCGCGCCCGCCGGCGCCGCATTCGCGCTTTTCATCCATTCCGCCTGAATGCCCGATTGCTCGTCGAGCCCGAGCGCGGCGGCGATGCGGCCATAGGAGAACTTGCCCTTGAGGCGGCCTTGCCTGTCCGACACGCCCTCGACGAGAACCAGCGACTGCGGCGGGAAGCTCGCGAAGAGATCGCGATAGAATTTACCCGCGCCGATATGGATCATGCCGACGAGGCGCACCGTCTTGTCGCCCTTGGTCAGCACCGCCTCCGATGCCTCGACGCCTTTCGAGGTGAAGCGGAGATAGCCGTCAGTCTGCTTGCCGACCTGCGCCGCCAGCGCCACCGCGCCGA
>CAISYL010000135.1 GCA_903889655.1 uncultured Alphaproteobacteria bacterium
CGAGCCGATCTTCGCCGTCGCCGGTGGTACCCTGTCGGACCGGCTCGGGATGACCGAGCGGGCGCCGATCCGCAGTGGCGATCCCGAAAACGAAACTCTCGGCGAGAAGCGCTATGGCGCTGTCTTCGCGCGCGAAACGCTCTTTTCATTCCGCGATCGCAAGAAATTCCTGACCTCCGTCATGCGTTCGCTGGTCAGCGGCGGCGCGCTGCTGATGACGGATTTCGTCCTCACCGACCGGACCAAGAGCGACGTCATCGATGCCTGGCGGTCCGCCGAACCGCGCAAGCCCACGCCCTGCACACTCGAGGAATATACGGAGCTGCTGGCTCACCTCCGCTTCGAGGTCAAAGCCTGCGACGACCTCACCGCCGAATATGTCGCTTTGATCCAGGCTGGATGGAAACAACTCCATTCCTACCTCAAAAGCGCCAAACTTCCGCCCGAAAGGGCCACCATGTTGATGGATGAGGCTGAACTCTGGCTGGCGCGTTGCCGGGCATTGGAAAGCGGAAGATTGAAACTTATCTACGTCCACGCGCGGATGCATAACGGTCCCAAACGCGCGCTCAGCGACTCGATGCCGATCGAGTAGGAGCAAAAACATGGAACCGGCAGAGAGCGTAATGGAGATCGAGATGCCTGCCCCGACGACACAGACAAGCCCGCAACCGCGACGCATCGAACCGATTTTCGATGCCTCCGGCGCTCTGCGCCGTGTACCGGGAAGCCGCCCGGCCTCGAAAGAGACCGTGGGCCGGCCCGGCACCGACCGCGACTAGAGTTACGAGGGAGGATGCCGGCGTCGATCAGCCGATCGACAGATCGTCATTCTCCGGTACATGGGCGCCCGCCATGCGCGCCTGATGATGGCGATACCGCATGACGCTGACCGGGATCATCGCAAGGTACCCGGCGCTCAGGGCGGTGAAGGCGATCCATGGATAGTTCAGGATCACCGCTGCCGAAAATCCGACCAGCAGCAAAATCGGCAACACCATATCGCGTTTGATGCGGAACCCCATCCGCTTGCCCGAGAAGGTCGGTATCCGGCTGATCATCAGGAAGGCGACGAAGAAGCAATGGGCCGCGATGATGAGCGGCAGCCCGTTGAGCCCGTCGAGCCCTATGAAGCTCAGATAGAGCGGAAACATCACCAGCATCGCGCCCGCGGGCGCCGGAACGCCGACGAAATAATTGCCCGTCCATGCCGGCTTGTCGGGATCTTCCAGCGCCACGTTGAAACGCGCGAGCCGCAACGCGCAGCAGACGGCATAACCGAGCACGGCGATCCAGCCGATGCCGCCGATCTCGTTCAGCGACCACAGATAGAGCACGAGAACCGGCGCCACGCCGAAATTGACGAAGTCGGTAAGCGAGTCGAGTTCGGCGCCGAACCGCGTCGACCCCTGGAGAAGCCGCGCCACGCGTCCGTCGAGCCCATCGAACACCGAGGCGACGATGATGGCCGCGACCGCCGCTTCGAACCGCGCCTCGAGCGCGAAACGGATGGCCGTCAGCCCGGCGCAGAGCGCGAGAACGGTGAGCGCATTGGGAATGACGGTACGGATGGGCATCGGCCCGAAGGGACCATGCCGCCGGGCTCGGGCCCGCGCGCTGTCGGGCCGGCCGCTATCGGGGCGCTGACCGAAGGGCGGAATGGGATTAGCCATGGGCTTGTCCTCTCGCCTGCTCAGATGTGGTGCGGCTCGACGGAGATCGAATCCGCCAGTACCGTTTCACCGGATATAGCTGTCTGGCCGACGGCGACCAGTGGAATGGCGCCTTCGGGCAGATAGACGTCGAGACGGCTACCGAAACGGATGATGCCGTAGCGCTCGCCCGCCGCGAGTTCCTTGCCTTCCGCCACGTCGCACACGATGCGCCGCGCGACCAGACCGGCGACCTGTACGACCACGATCTTCTCGCCATCCGCACGCTCGATGACGAGCGAATTGCGTTCATTGTCTTCGCTGGCCTTGTCGAGGCTCGCATTCAGGAACCGGCCCGGCCGGTAGGCCACGCGGATCACCTTGCCAGCGACCGGCGCGCGGTTCACATGGCAATTGAAGACGTTCATGAAGATGCTGACGCGCGTGCGTCGCATGTCGCCCAGCCCGAGTTCGGCGGGGGGCGATGCTTCCGTGATCATGTTGACGACGCCATCCGCCGGGCTGATGACCAGCCCCTCGCGCTTCGGCGTCACACGGTCCGGATCGCGGAAGAAATAAAGGCACCAGAGCGTCAGCACCACGCCAATCCAGCCGAGCGGATACCAGATCAGAAACAGGACGACGGTGATCGCCGCGAAAAGGATGACGAAGCGGTGGCCCTCGCGATGGATGGGCACCAGGATCGAGGTCAGGCTGTCCATATGTCCTTTTCCGGCTCTCGGGTTCAATTCGGAAGCCACAGTCTACCCCGCTTCGTTGACCAAAGCATCAATGGCTGGTTCCGGCGAAAGTCCGGTCGGAACAGTCAACGCCTCGGACGAACCTTCGTCCATGGTTTCCTTGAGCTTCTCACGGGCGGCGTCCGCCTCGCGCTGGCGGTTCCACATGGCGGCATATTTGCCGCCCCGGGCCAGCAGGTCGTCGTGCCGGCCACGCTCCGCGATGCGCCCGTGGTCGAGCACGATGATCTCGTCGGCATCGACGACGGTCGAAAGCCGGTGCGCGATGATGAGCGTCGTCCGATTCTCGGAAATGCGCTTCAAGGCCGACTGGATTTCCTTTTCCGTATGCGTGTCGAGCGCCGAGGTCGCTTCGTCGAGAATGAGGATCGGCGGATTCTTGAGAATGGTGCGGGCAATCGCCACGCGCTGCTTCTCGCCACCGGAAAGCTTCAGCCCGCGCTCGCCCACCGTCGTGTCATAGCCCTTGGGCAGCCGCGCCACGAAGGTCGCGATCTGTGCCTGCGCGGCCGCTTCGGCGACTTCGGCATCGCTCGCTTCGGGTCGGCCATAACGGATGTTGTATCGGATGGTATCGTTGAAGAGCACCGTGTCCTGCGGAACCATGCCCACTGCCGAGCGCAGCGAAGCCTGCGTGATGTCGCGAACGTCCTGACCGTCGATCAGCACACGGCCTTTCGAGATGTCGTAGAAGCGGAAAAGGATGCGCGAAATGGTCGACTTGCCGGCGCCCGACGGGCCGACGATGGCAAGCGTCCGCCCCGCCGGCACTCGGAAGGAAATGCCGTCGAGAATGGTGCGATCCTTGTCGTAGAAGAAGGATACATTCTCGAAAACGATCTCGCCGCCGCCGACCGCAAGCGCTCGCGCACCCGGCGCATCCTCGACCTCGGTCGGGATTTCGAGAAGATCGAACATGGTCTCCATGTCGATCAACGCCTGCCGGATTTCGCGATAGACCGTGCCGAGCAGATTGAGCGGCTGATAGAGCTGAATGAGATAGGCGTTCACCATCACGAAATCGCCGATGGTCATCGTCCCCTTCGCCACACCCTGCGCCGCCATCACCATCAGCACCGTAAGGCCGACGGTAAAGATCGCCGTCTGTCCGGCGTTGAGCATCGCGAGCGAGGTCGTGGTCTTCACCGCCGCGCGTTCATAGCCCTGCATCGAGCGGTCGAAGCGCTTCGCCTCATGTTCCTCGTTGCCGAAATATTTGACGGTCTCGAAATTCAACAGGCTATCGATCGCCTTGGTGTTCGCCTCGGTATCGAGCGCATTCATCTGGCGATGAAAGCGCGTCCGCCATTCCGTCACCGCGAAGGTGAACCAGATGTAGACGACGATGGTGACGGCCGTGACGACCGCGAACCAGATGTTGAAGGCCCAGACGAAGATCACGGCGACAAGCGCGAGCTCGATGATCGTCGGAATGATATTGAAGAGCGAGAAGCGCAGCAGAAGATCGATTGCCTTCGTGCCGCGCTCGATGACACGCGAGAGCCCGCCCGTGCGCCGCTCGAGATGGAAACGCAGCGACAGTGCGTGGAGGTGGCGGAAGGTCTTGAGCGCGAGTTCCCGGACCGCGTTCTGGCTGACTTTCGCAAAGACGCTGTCGCGCAG
>CAISYL010000136.1 GCA_903889655.1 uncultured Alphaproteobacteria bacterium
CTTGCCGAAAGCCAACCTTCCGGAAAATCCTAGACGCGTTCCAGAGGATGATGCGGCTCAGGCGGTAACTCGATACGAATGGCGTCGCCCGGCAGGACGTCGCCGCCCTCCAGTACGACACCCATGACGCCGGCCTTGCGCAGGAGGCGGCCTTCCGCGTCGCGGCCGAGCACCGCCTGCGTCAGCCCCTGCTGAAACCGATCAAGCTGGATGCAGGGATTACGAAGGCCCGTCACCTCGACAACGGCTGTTGCGCCGATGTGAAGCCGGGCACCCCGCGGCAGGCCGAGAAGGTCGATACCTCGCGTGGTGATATTTTCGCCCATGTCGCCAGGTTGCAGGCGAAAGCCCGCCACGGCAAGTTCGTCATGCAATTCCGCATGGATGAGATGGACCTGGCGCAGGTTAGGCTGCGTCGGATCGACGGCGACGCGGGAGCGATGTTTGACCGTCTCGCCCATATGCGCGTCGCCTTCGACGCCGAGCCCCTTCAGCAGCCGGATGCGACTTTCATTTGGCTTGCTGAAGCTGTGCGTGGCGCAGCGGCTGACGGCGACGACGGTGCCGGGCATTTCGTCCTCAGAGCGTGAAGACCGCCGCCGCGCGAGGGCCGAGCTTGAGCCCGCTTGCAGCACCCCGCGCGACCGAGCCGACGCTCAGGATTTGATCCCCGGCGCCGGACGGCAGGTCGTAACCGAATTCTTCCCGGCTGAGATTGAAGACGCAGAGAAGTTTTTCCGTGCCGCTTGCCCGTTCGAAAGCGAGAATTGCGTCGCCGTCGGATTCGATGAAGCGGATGTCGCCGGTGACGAGCGCCTTGTGCGTCTTGCGCTTTGCAATGAGATCGCGCGTGAAGGCCAGAACCGAGTCAGGCGATTTCTCCTGCACATCGGCGGCGCGCACCGCATGATAATCGGGAATGGGAAGCCACGGCGTACCCGTGGTGAAGCCCGCCCGATACGATTTGCCTGCCCACGGCATCGGCGTCCGGCAGCCGTCACGGCCCTTGCCGAAAGGAAAATAGAGATCGCCGACGGGATCCTTGATCCATTCCCGTTCGAGATCGACTTCCGGCAGGCCAAGTTCCTCACCCTGATACATCAGGGCCGTGCCCTTCAGCGTCAGGAGCAGCAGCAGCGCGAGCTTCGCCAGAGCATCGTCGCCCTGCCCGCCGCCCCAGCGCGTGACGGGCCGCACGATGTCGTGGTTCGAAAAGGTGACGCAAGGCCAGAGATGATCGAGCGGCATCAGCAGCTCGTCGAAATAGGTACGGAAGACCTGCGGCTTGAAGGTCCAGTCTTCGAGGAAATCGAACGTGTAGCCGGTATGCAGCCGCTCCATGCCGCCTGCATAGACGCCGAACATGGACGGCTCCTCTGAGAATTCTCCGAAGGCCAGGCGATCGTCATATTCATCCATGACCTTGCGCACGCGCTTCATCGCCCATTCGTTCTCGGGCGTGTTCGCGTCGAAGATGTGGCGTTGCAGGCGCGGCGCATGCGCCCAGTTGGCGAACGTGCGTTCCGCCATCGGCACCGGCGGGTTGTCGCGCAGATGCTCGTCGTGGACATAGGAATTCGCCACATCGAGACGGAAGCCGTCGACACCGCGGTCGAGCCAGAAGCGCAGCACGTCCATGCAGGCATCGACGACATCGGGATTGTGGAAGTTGAGCTTCGGCTGGCTCTTCAGGAATTTGTGAAAGTAATATTGCCGTCGCAAAGGATGCCACGACCAGGCCGCGCCGCCAAAGGCCGCGAGCCAGTTGTTGGGCGGCGTGCCGTCTTCCCGCGCCTCGGCCCAGACGTACCAGTCCGCCTTCGCATTGTTGCGCGACAGAAGACTCTCCTGAAACCAGGGATGCTGGTCGGATGTGTGGCTCAATACCTGATCGAGGATGAGCTTCAACCCGCGGGCGTGGGTTTCCCTCACCAGCCGGTCGAAATCCGCCATCGTGCCCATCTCGGGTGCGATACCGACATAGTCCGAAACGTCGTAGCCGAAGTCGCGATTGGGAGAGGGGTAGATCGGCGAGAGCCAGATCGCATCGACACCGAGCGCGGCGACGTAATCGAGTTTCCTCTCAATCCCCTTGAGGTCACCGACACCGTCGCCATTCGTATCGAGAAAACTGCGCGGATAGATCTGATAGACCACGGCCCCTTGCCACCAGGGCGTCTTGTTGTTCTCGGCGCTCATCGCGACATTTTCTCCGATTCCGCTAGACTGGAAGGACACTCTAGCCTCTCTCAAGGCCAAGGCAATCGGTGGGAATGATGGAAAACATGCCGGATCAGCGTATCGAGGTAATCGGGATCGATCACATCTATCTCACCGTTTCGGATCTTCCGCGCGCCGAGCGCTATTACGATATCGTTCTGGGCCTGCTCGACTTCCGCAAGAGCGACCGCGAGATCGCCGGCGCGCCGCACCGGCATTATTTCAACAAGGTGACACAGATCACGATCCGTCCCGCGCGCGAGGGACATCAGCCCCATGATTCCTACAGCCCCGGCCTTCATCATTTATGTTTGCAGGTCCGGACGCAGGCGGATGTCGACCGTTTCGCCGCCGCGTTGACCGCGCGGGAACTCAAGGCGACGAAGCCCTCCTTCCATAAGGCCTATGCGGACGACTATTACGCGACCTTTTTCGAGGACCCCGACGGCCTCCGCCATGAAGTGGTGGCGCGGCGCGAAGGCCGCGACCTCATCGTCAGACGATGGGACGAATTGACGGAGTTTCTGAACCCGGTGCAGAAGCTGACGACCTGACAAGGCGGGAGCTTCTGTCGTGCTACATCATGCGAGCCCCGCTTTAGATATCGGGAGGCGGCAATGCCCGGCTCAAATTTCAAAATTGTCATTCATCATTGAAGTCGACGTCCAGAGAGCTCGGTACCGCAACCGCCCGCGGGTAGCATTTTCCGACCTCCTCGAATGTAATGACAGAGCCGAACCTCGATATGTGCGACGCGTACTCTGTCAACTTCGCGGCGCTGCATAAAAGTACAGTATCTGCATCATCATGCTGCAATACAGCCTTGGGTGGCGATTTGATCCAGCACTTGGCTCTGATGGCATAATTCCCGGCTTGATCCTTATCGGCCGGGAACCTGTCGGTTGGCTGCTTGACTTCGAAATGCAAAGCGAAGCGTTTTCTCCGGTCTTCGAAAATTGCCAGGAGATCGGTTTCCTGTCCGCTACAGCCCCGACAGCGGCACCTTTCAGTGTAGTATGAGCGCCACCAACTGGCTGCACCCTTACCCCGTTTAGCTTGCATTTCTTCATCAAGGAGGATCGCCTCATCAGCGACGTTCTGAAATCTGGTATGTCGTAGTACCCACGACCTGAAAGCGCTATCAGTCACCAACGCCTTTGCAAACGGCTCGGCATGAGCGAACTCTATTGAACCATAACGCGGCATGGCTTTGTTTCCCTTTGCCAACCGGATGAACACGCTTCCGCGCGCTTGAATGCTCATCTTCCTAAGTTAACTTCAATTCAGCATCGCAATCGGCGCAAGGGTCGGTCCGATCTCGTCGTTGATGACAAGGTCGGCAATCCGGTCGAGTTCGGTCGGTTCGCGGTTGAGGATGACGAGCTGCGCGCCATTGCGTTTGGCAAGGATCGGAAAGCCGGCCGCCGGGTAGACCTGCAGCGACGAGCCGATGGCGATGAAGAGATCGCAGGCGAGCGTCGCGTCCTGCGCGCGCAGCATTTCCTCTTCCGGCATGGCCTGCCCGAAGGAGATCGTCGCGGATTTGACGATGCCGCCGCAGGACCGGCATTCAGGGCTCTCGCCCGTCTCCTCGAAGATCGCGCGCACCTCTTCCAGCTCGTGGCGCAATCCGCAGTCGAGGCACTTCGCATAGGTACCGTTGCCGTGCAGTTCGATGATCTTCGATGAGGGCACGCCGGAATTCTGATGCAGATTGTCGATGTTCTGGGTGATGACATGAGCAATGACGCCCATGTCGACCAGCTTCGCGATAGCCATGTGCCCCTTGTTCGGCTCGGCGCCTTGCACCGTCTTGTCGATCTCGAACTTGCGACGCCAGGCTTCACGGCGAAGCTCAGCCGAGCGCAGAAAATCGTTGAAGTCGATCGGCGCCATCTTCGTCCATAGACCGCCGGGGCTCCTGAAATCTGGAATGCCGGATTCGGTGCTGATGCCCGCACCCGTGAAAACGACGACGCGCGAGGCTTCGTCGATGAGGCGCTTCAGTTCACGATTCATTTCGTTCCCGTCTTTGATCTTTGACGCCGTTTCGTGAATCATGCCCCAAATTCAGCAAAACCAAAATCGCTGCAAATCCGGTCAGTTTCAGGAGTTCGAGCATGAAATACCTTCATACGATGGTGCGCGTCGGCGATCTCGACAAGTCGCTGGACTTCTATTGCAACAAGCTCGGGCTCGAGGAACTGCGCCGCTTCGACAATGAGGCGGGCCGCTTCACCCTTGTCTTTCTCGCCCCGCCCTGCCAGCCGGATGCGCAGGTCGAGTTGACGCATAACTGGGATCCCGAGGTGATGGGTGAAGGGCGCAATTTCGGCCATCTCGCCTATGAGGTCGACGACATCTACGCCGCCTGCGACAAACTGCTGAAGGGCGGCGTCACCATAAACCGGCCGCCTCGCGACGGACGGATGGCCTTCGTCCGTTCACCCGACAACATCTCGATCGAACTCCTTCAGAAAGGCGGTTCGCTGCCGCCGCAGGAGCCCTGGGCTTCGATGCCGAATACGGGGCACTGGTAGGCGCAGAGGGCCGGGTACGCAAAGAGGGCTGGAAATCATGTCCTCCGCACACTAGGTGAAGACCATGAGCAAGCTCACTCGAAATCTCGCCGCCGGCCTCGCCGGTTCGCTTCTGGCGCTTTGCGGAAGCACCGCCTGGGCGGGTGGCGGCATTACGGTCGAACAACAGCTCTCGACCGGCCCCGCCATCACCTCGCCGCTCTTTGTCGGTTCCGGCCCCTTCGACGGCGATCCGCCGCCGCCCGGCTATGAATGCCGCAAGGTCGTGCGGGACGGTCCGACCGCCTCGGGCCGCATGGCGCATTGGAGCGCCACGCAATGCTACGACGCGGCCCGCCGCCCCTACATCGTCGGCGGCAGCGAGCGCATCGAGGGCTATTACTAAGCCGCCGGCGCCGGCCTGGCGCGCTGGTTGTAGAGAATCTTCCGGCGGCGTTCGAGCTCCTCGGGCGGAAGCTTGGTGACATCTTCGGCGAATTCGGCGCCGATATTCATGCCCCGTTGAACGGCCGGCCGTGCGCCAACTTCCTCGAACCAGCGCTTGAAGTATTTGAACTCCTCGATGTCCTGCCCCTGCGCTTTCCAGGCGGTGCTCCAGGGATAGGCGATCATGTCCGCGATCGTGTATTCGTCGCCGGCAATAAAGCGCCGGTCATAGAGGCGATTGTTGAGAACGCCGTAGAGCCTGTTCGCCTCGTCGGTGAAGCGCCGCACGGCATAGGACTGATCGCCTTGCGTATCGCCGAGGCGCCGGAAATGGCCGCACTCACCGAGCTTCGGCCCCTGGTTCGCCATCTGCCAGACGACCCATTCGGTGACTTCATATTTCTCGCGCGGCGTCTGCGGCCAGAACTTCCCGGCCTTTTCGGCGAGATACATCATGATCGCGCCGGATTCGAAAATGCCCATCGGCGCGCCGCCGCCGAGCGGCTCATGATCGACGATGGCTGGCATGCGGTGGTTGGGGTTGAGCTTGAGGAACGCATCCGTGAACTGGTCGCCGCGTCCGATGTTCAGCGGGACGACCTTATAGGGAAGCCCTGTCTCTTCGAGCAGGATCGTCACTTTCTTGCCGTTCGGCGTCGGCCAGTAATACAGGTCGATCATGGGGATTTCCTCCGGAGGAATGATTGCGCTCGATCCTATTTGGAGAGCGGAAACGTCAATTCAACTCGATATCCGGGATCGAGCTCCTTTCTTTCGATGTTGGCCTTGATCTGGCGGGAAAGCGCCGTGATCAGCCGCGCGCCGAGACCGCCCCGACCGACCTCCCGCACACCGGCACCGCGGTCTTCGACGGCGACCGTCAACATATCGCCGCTGGTGGCGAGGCTGACGCGAACGGGACCGGTCTCGCCTTCAGGGTAGGCATGTTTCAGCACATTAATGACGAGTTCATTGACGATGAGAGCCAGCGGCACCGCATTGTCGATCGACAGCTCGACGGGTTCCGCATCAACGTCGATGGTCCAGCGCATGCGTCCGCCGCTGGCGGTCGCCGAGATGTCGGCGCAGAGATCGCCGAAATACTGCTTCATCTCGACGGTCGTCAGCTTATCGGTCCTGTAGAGCCGCTCATGGATCGAGGTAATCGCGGCGACGCGCGAGGCGGCGGATTCGAGATGCGCGCGCGTCCGGTCGTCCCCGGTGGCGGAGGCCTGCAGATTCAATATGCTGACGACGAGCTGCAGGCTGTTCTTGACGCGATGGTTCACCTCCTTGAAGAGGAGATCCTTTTGCGCAAGCAGGCTCTCGCGCTCCGCCAAGGCCCGCTCGAGTTCTATTTCACGCTCACGCTCGTCGCTCACATCCATCAGCACACCGATGATATGCGCGGGTCGCGCCCGACGGTCTCGGACGAGTTCGCCCAGCGAGGTAATCCAGCGCACCTTTCCATCCGGCAGCAGGATTCTGAAATCGAAGCGGGAGCGGATTGCCGCGGGATCGTCGAGCAGCGCCTGAATCTGACGTTGAACGACGTCGCGGTCTTCCGGCATCATGCGGTCGAAAAACGGCTCGGCGTAAGGCCCGGCCTCGTTCGGCGCAAATCCGAAGAGATCGTCGACGATGGCCGAGCGTATGAGAAGGTCGGTTGAAGGTTCGAGCTCCCAAGAGCCGAGCTCGGCCGCCGATGTCGCGATGCGCAGACGGGCCTCGTTCTGACGCTCCCGCCGAACCGGCTCCGTGATGTCCCTGAGCTTGTGGACGATATAGGCAATCCGACCGTCGGGGCCGATCGCCGGCGTGTTGATGGGGTTCCAGAAGCGCTCCTCGACGCTGTCCCCCTCCTCCGTCGCTACATAGTATTTCTGGGCCGGCATGGTTTCGGCCTGACCGGTCGCCAGAACACGTTCGAGCGATGCTTTCAGATTTCGGACCGCCTCGCCGACGCTTCCTTCATCATCGAGCGGC
>CAISYL010000137.1 GCA_903889655.1 uncultured Alphaproteobacteria bacterium
ACCAGAGACCGGCACCTGCGCCAAGAAGAAGGATGACGGGAAGCGCGATATAGAGCACGAGCACCTTTCCGCTCAGCTTGCGCTTCGCGGGTACACTCTCCGTCACATCCTCATCGGAAGCATCGGCGTCGATCGCTGCTGCCATGGTAAGCCCACCCTTGCCCGCCGGCGGCGACGCCGGTTCGAATTCATCCGTGTCCGACGATGCTTCACAGCAACCGTCCATGCCCAGAACACTGCTTAATCCTTACTGACTTTAGTTAATGAAGCGTTGCCCCGACGACGCTTTCGGCGCGGCAAAAAGCAGCCGCGCATTGAGCGTGGCCAGCGCCTGGACATCGGCAAGAACTGCCCGGTAAAGCATGCCTTGAGCAGTCACCGCACCGCCCGCGCCACAGCCTAACTAATTGATATTATTATCATTTATTTCTGGCACATCCCCTGCACAAGGGGATGCGAGCTTAACAGCCAGCACGACTTCGGAACGGCCATGGACAACGCAATACTCATCGGACTGTCTCGGCAGAGCGCCATGATGCGGCAGATGTCCGTGATCGCGAACAACCTCGCGAACATGAACACCACCGGCTACAAATCGGCGAGCATGCTGTTCGACGAATTCGTCATGCCGACCGCGAGTGAGGCCAGCCCGGATAAATCCCTCTCCTTCGTCCAGGACTATGGCCAGTTCCGCAATGTCGCCGACGGCGAGATGCAGCAGACGGGCAATCCGCTCGACGTCGCGATCAGCGGCGAAGGCTTCTTCAAGATTCAGACGCCCCAGGGCGTGCGTTATACGCGAGACGGCCATTTCCAGCTCGACAGCACCGGCCAGCTCGTGACGCAGGACGGCGATCCGGTTCTCACCGATTCCGGATCGCCGATCACTTTCTCATCGGACGAAAGCCAGATCACGATCGCCCGCGACGGCACGATCACGACGACGCGCGACGGCACGGCCACCTCCGAACAGGTGCGTGGCAAACTCGGGCTGGTAAACTTCGCCAATGCGCAAGACATGAAGAGCGAGGCGGGCAACCTCCTTTCCACGACGCAGGCCGAGCAGCCGGTCACGTCGGTGCGCGTTCTTCAGGGCTCCATCGAAGGGTCCAACGTGAAGCCCATCATCGAAATGACGAACATGATGGACGTCATGCGCTCCTACGAAAGCGCGCAGAAGCTTCTCGACGCCGCCGACGACATGCGCCACCAGGCAATTTCACAGATCGGGGGCACGGCCTGAGCCGTGTCTTCGACAGTTCAATAAGATCAAGGAACCCGATCCATGCAAGCGCTCAGCATCGCCTCCACCGGCATGATGGCCCAGCAGCTCAATGTCGAGGTGATCTCGAACAACATCGCCAACATGAGCACGACCGGCTTCAAGCGCCAGCGCGCCGAGTTTCAGGATCTGCTTTATCAGAACCTTCGCCGGGTCGGCACCAACTCCTCGGATACCGGCACGATCGTTCCTTCGGGTGTGCAGATCGGCCTCGGCGTCAAGACCGGGTCGGTCTATCGCATCATGACGCAGGGCGACATGAACAACACGGGCAACAAGCTCGACGTGGCCATCCAGGGCCGCGGATATTTCGAGGTCACGCTTCCGAGTGGCGATACGGCCTACACGCGTGCGGGTAACTTCTCGCTGAGCCCGACCGGACAGATCGTCACCTCCGATGTCTACACGGTACAACCGGGCATCACCATCCCGACGGATGCGACCGACATCACAATCAGCAAGGATGGCCAGGTCCAGGCGACCATCCCCGGTCAGACCACGCCACAGGTCGTCGGCCAGCTCGATCTGGCAACCTTCGCCAACGAAGCCGGTCTCGATCCGCAGGGCGACAATCTCTTCCTCGAAACCGCCGCGAGCGGCGCCCCCAATGTCGGCACACCGAACGCGACAGGCTTCGGAAGCTTGCAGCAGGGTTTCCTCGAGACGTCGAACGTCAATGCCGTGACGGAAATCTCGGACCTCATTACCGCGCAGCGCGCCTACGAAATGAATTCGAAGGTCATCACCGCCGCCGACGAGATGATGTCGGTCACATCGAACCTGAAGTAACGGATTGAAACGATGACTTTGACACTGCGTCATGCCATTCGGACCCAGATCGCGGCCTTGACCGTCGCGATCGCGCTGACCGGCGCCGCCGAGGCCGCGGTCCTGCGCTCCGACGTCACGGTCTCGGGCAATACGATTACGCTGGGCGACCTTTTCGACGATGCCGGTGCCGCCGCGCGCGTCGTCGTATCGGACGCCCCCGCACCCGGCCTTTCCAATGAAATCTCGGTGTCGCGCATCTCGCTCGTCGCGCGGCGCAACGGCCTTTCCTGGCACAATACGACCGGTCTCACCCATGTGACTGTCGCCCGGAGCGGCATTGCCGTTCCCGACGCCGCCGTCTCGACCGCGATTTCCGCCGCCATCATGGCGTCGACGCCGTCGCTTGCGCCCAGCACCCTGATGCAGGTCGACTTCGCCAACGGCGCGGCCGGCGTTCAGGTCGGCACCGATGCGCCGGCGACCGTCAAGGTGGAGCAGATCGCGGTCAATCCCCGCACTGGCGATTTCGATGCCCTTCTGCGTGCGCCCGCCAATGACCCGTCGGCACCGCTGCGCCGTGTTTCGGGCCGCGCCTACCCCGTCATCGACGTACCCGTCCTGACGCAGGATGTCGCGCCGGGCGACGTGGTGCGCAAACAGGATATCGACTGGGTACGCCTGCCGGCCATGCGTGTCAGCCAGAACATCATCACCGCCGAGAACCAGCTCGTCGGCATGTCGCCGCGTCATGCGCTCCGCATGGGTGAGCCGCTCCGCAACACCGACGTGCAGGCGCCGCTCGTCGTCGCCAAAGGCGCGCAAGTCGACATGACCTATGTCTCCGGTTCGCTGACGCTGACGGCTCGTGGCCGCGCGCTGCAGAGCGGCGCGGTCGGCGATACCGTCGATATCATCAATCCACGCTCCAACCGCACCATCCAGGGCACGGTCCTGGGACCGAACATGGTTCGCGTCGACATTCTTGGCGGATCCCGCCCCGCCGAACTGAAGTCCTGAGCAAAGCCGAGTAGTCAAAGAGGTTCGCGATGTTTACCCGTCTGATTTCCGTCCGTGCGCTCGGCCTTTCCGCGACGGCCGCTCTTGCCGTCAGCCTCGGCGGCTGCGGTGCGATGGACCGTATCGACAATATCGGCGCGGCGCCTGCGCTCGCGCCCATCGCCAATCCGACGACGCAGCCTGGCTATCGCCCCGTCAGCATGCCCATGCCGACGCCCGAGCATGTGACCTATGAACCGAATTCACTCTGGCGCACCGGTTCGCGCGCTTTCTTCCGCGATCAACGCGCCGCAAAGGTCGGCGACATTCTGACTGTTCTCATCGACATCGCCGACAGCGCGAAGGTCGACAACTCGACGCAGCGCACACGCGCCAATTCGGAATCGGCGGGCCTGCCGAACTTTCTCGGCTTCGAGTCGAAGCTGAAGAATGTCCTGCCCGATGCCGTCGATCCGTCAAAGCTCGTCGATGCATCGAGTGCGACGTCGAGCGCCGGCGCCGGGACGGTCGACCGCAAGGAAAGCATCGAACTGACGATCGCCGGCGTGGTGACGCAGGTGTTGCCAAACGGGAATCTTGTGATCGAGGGCCGTCAGGAGGTTCGCGTCAATTACGAAGTGCGGGAACTGCTCATCAGCGGCATCGTGCGGCCGGAAGACATTTCCAACACCAACACGATCAAGCATACGCAGATCGCAGAAGCGCGCATCTCCTATGGCGGACGCGGCCAGATCAGCGACGTTCAGCAGCCGCGCTACGGTCAGCAACTCTTCGACGTCATCATGCCATTCTAATACCCGGATGGGGGTATCGAGACCCGGACGTACGGTCTCGAAAGCAAAACGCGGCTCCTTTCGGGGAGCCGCGTTTTCGCTTTTAGCAATGCCTCGCCGGATCAATCGTCGCGATAGACTTTTTCGCGGCGTTCGTGCCGCTCCTGCGCTTCGATGGAAAGCGTTGCGATCGGACGCGCATCAAGGCGCTTCAGGCTGATCGGCTCGCCGGTCTCTTCACAATAACCGTAGGTCCCTTCCTCAATCCGTCGCAGCGCGGCGTCGATCTTGGAAATCAGCTTGCGTTGCCGGTCACGTGTCCTCAGTTCAAGCGAGCGCTCCGTCTCGGTGGACGCGCGATCGGCAAGGTCTGGATGCTGAACCGTTTCTTCCTGAAGATGCTGCAGCGTCTCACGATTTTCGTGGAGGATGTCGTCCTTCCACTTTTCCAGCTTGCGCCGGAAATACTCGCGCTGCCGCTTGTTCATGAACGGCTCGTCCTCGGACGGCACATAGCCCTTAGGTAAGCGGACAACCATTCGCGGTGATCTCTCCTGACGCACACGCTCGAAAACGCGGCGGAGTATAGGGAGTGGGTTCTCGATTCTCAACAACCTAGGGCAACCGACTTGCCCAATATCTAAGTTGCTGGAGTTAAAGGGAAATCACGACAATCTTGTGAAATTGCCCTGCCTCCGCCCGTCGTATCACAGACCGGCGGATTCTTCTTCCGAGAAAATGGTCGGAAGTTATGGAATATGTTTATGGGTTGGCAGCGCTTCGACGGCGGGCTGCGACGAAACGCGACAGGGCCGGAAGGACGATTGCCCTATTCCTTAGTGAAGGATCCGAATTTCGCCAGTTCAACACGAGCCCGCAGCTCGATGTGATCGAGAATATTGGCGAGTTCGGGATCCGTGACGCGGGATTTCTGCGTCTCGACGGCGGTCAGGAGTTTCGAGAGCTTTGCCTGGGGCACTTCACCCGACAGCAGCGCGATCTTGATGTCATCCAGCATATCAAGCATCTGCTCGCCGCGCGCGATGGCACGCCTGGGCGATGTCAGCGCATCACCCGCGAAAGAGGCCTCTTGCAGAGCCAACAGCGCATCCACGGCACCGAGCGAGGCGGTGGCGCCGAGGCCGGTTACACCGACCTCTCTGCCCTCGCCCGTCCCTTCCGTCATGAAGCCGGAGCTAACGCCACGCGCCGACGCCGGGCGTTTGCCCGATGTCTGGCCGATCTGCCGCGTTCCGCCAATCTTCATTAATCTGCCCTGAACCTTCGCCGGCAGCCCGCCGGATCGAGATGGCTCTTTCATGCACACGATGCCGCGCATCCCTTAAAGGGACGTTAAGCATGAGGTGAGACCGGCATTTTTTGCCGGGGCGTCTTTCGACACGAAGCCGGAACTTGCCGGGCAGCAGCGGATTATTCGCCAAATAGAATATCCGAAAACACCTTCTATACCAATGGGTTATCGCAAGATCGCGGCATCATGGCCCGTGGCATGGCTTTCGCTAGGGAGGGTCGTACTCGCACGCGTCAAGACGGTCATCTCATGCCCAGGCACATCGCCGCCTTTCTTCGATCCACAGCGACACTTCTTGCCATGGCCTGCGCGATTGCGCTCGTCATGCCGGAAGCGGCGCAGGCGGCATCGCGCATCAAGGACATCGTCGACGTCGAAGGCGTCCGCGACAACCTGCTCGTCGGTTACGGTCTGGTCGTCGGGCTCAACGGCACGGGCGATACGCTGCGCAACGCACCGTTCACGCAGCAGAGCCTCACCGCGATGCTCGAGCGGCTCGGCGTCAATACACGCGGCAGCCAGATCAAAACGGCGAACGTGGCCGCGGTGATGGTGTCGGCAAACCTGCCGCCCTTCGCGCCCCAGGGCACGCGCATCGACGTGACAGTCAGCGCTTTGGGCGACGCGACCAACCTTCAGGGCGGCGTGCTGCTCGTCACGCCGTTGATGGGCGCCGACGGACAGGTCTATGCAGTCTCGCAAGGCTCGGTCGCCACGGGGGGCTTCTCCGCCAAGGGCGATGCCGCCTCCGTCGTGCGCGGCGTACCGACCAACGGCCGCATCGCCAACGGCGCCATCGTCGAACGCGAGATCGAGTTCAAGCTGGCCGACCTCAAGACATTGCGCCTGTCGCTTCGCAATCCCGATCTGACGACCGCGCAGCGCGTCGCCAGCGCGATCAACAGCTTTCTCGGCACCGCCGCCGCCGAAGCCGACAATCCGACGACCGTGCAGCTCACCGTGCCTGCGTCCTATTCCGGAAACGTCGTCAATCTTCTGACCGACATCGAACAGCTCCGCGTCGAGCCCGATCTGCCGGCGCGTGTGGTCATCGACGAGAGCTCGGGTGTCATCGTCATGGGGCAGGACGTGCGCGTCAGCAAGGTTGCCATCGCACAGGGCAATCTCACGATCAGCGTCAGCGAGACGCCGCAGGTGAGCCAGCCCGCTCCCTTCTCGAATACCGGCCAGACCACGGTCGTGCCGCGCACCAGCGTCAATGTCGACGAAACCAAAGGCCGCAAGCTTGCGCTCGTCGACGGCAGCATCAGCCTCAAGGAACTTGTCGACGGACTGAACGCCCTCGGCGTCAGCCCCCGCGACATGATCACCATCCTTCAGGCGATCAAGGCAGCCGGTGCCCTGCAAGCCGAAATCGAGGTGATGTGATGTTGGGCAGCGTGCCATCCACCACTTCCTCCTACATCCACACGCCGCTCCAGTCCTCGACGGCGAACGGAACGCGCAATGCAAAGGCTTGGGCCGTCGCACAGGACTTCGAGTCCCAGTTCATCTCGACGATGACGCAGTCGATGTTCGAAGGCATCAAATCCGACGGTCCCTTCGACGGCGGCGAAGGCGAAGGCATGTTCCGCTCGCTGCTTGTCGACCAGTACGGCAAAGAGATGACCAAGGCGGGCGGGATCGGCATCGCAGACAAGATCTACGGCGAAATTCTGAAGCTTCAGGAGCATGGACGATGAGCGAAACCAACCGCATGCCCGCCGGCGAGCTGGCGCCCGCCGCTCTCATGGACCGCATGCTCGGCGTCGCCGAACAACTGAGCGATGTGATCGACCGCGAAACGGCATTTCTTCAGGCTTGCCAGCCGCTCAAGATCGGCGAGCTGCATGAACAGAAGATCCGTCTCGCCAATGAATATGCAATGGACGTCCGCGCCGTGACGCTGCGCAAGGATTTGATCGACCAGGCTCCTGCCGAGAAGGTGGCCAAGCTTAAGGCGGCCATGACCAAGCTCGACGCGTTGTTGAAGGTGAATGAAGTCGCGCTGGGAGGGGCCAAATCGGTTTCCGAACGACTGCTGAAGTCGGTCGCCAATGCCGTCAGCGAGAAGAAAGCGCCGACGCTCGGCTATGGCCGTAACGCCGCTATCACTCGTCCGGCGGCCGGCGTCCCTACGGCGATCGCGCACGACTCCTGCGTCTAAAAAGCCGTCATTCAAGAAATTAACCCTGCGCTAACCCTGTCTGCGCGAGGGTTGGACAATAGATGGGCAAAATCCATCCCGCGAAGGATGGAGGGCGGATAAAGGGGCGTTTCCATGTCGAAATCCAGCAGATACGGCTCTGCGAAGCCTGCCGGTATCAACCGGATACTGGAGCAGGCGCAGGTTTTTCATCGGAAGGGCCAGTTTGCCGACGCGGAGCTTCATTACCGTAAGGCTCTCGCCAAGGAACCCGGCAATGCGGGCGTCATTCGTTTGATGGCCGTGCTCGCCCATGAGGCGGGCCGCAACGATCGCGCTGTCGAACTGCTGCGCAAAGCGCTTGCGATCGACCCGGATTACGGCGTTGCCCACCGTAATCTCGGCAATATTCTCTCCATCGAAGGCAATAACTCCGATGCGCTCCATCATTATTCCGAAGCTGCGCGCCTCGATCCCGGCGATATCAATGCGCTGATAGAGACGGCCCGCCTTCAGAGCGATGTCTTCGAAAATCCCGAAGCCGCCCTCGCCGCTTACGATCGCGGCCTTCTTTCCGCGCCGGACGATGCGCGCCTGCATCGCGGCCGCGGCAAGGTGCTCGCGGAACTGAACCGTGCAGACGAGGCGGTCCTTGCGATGAACGAGGCGGGACGCCTCGCCCCGGATGACGCCATTGTCGCCTTTCACCAGGCGACCATTCTGGCCAAATTTCACCGCAACGAGGATGCTGCAAAGGCCTTCGAGCGATCCATTGCGATCAAACCGGACGATAGCGAAACCTGGATCTCCTACGGCAATCTGCTCGCTGTCATGAAGGAGCCGCAGAAAGCTGCGGATGCACTTTCGCGCGCGATCGAACTCGATCCCTATTCCGCCGCTGCATTCACCAACCTCGGCAATATCCTTGCCGACGAAGCCATGCTGGACGAGGCGATCGGCGCCCATCGGAGAGCCATTCAGCTCGCTCCGGGTCTTTATCAATCCCATACGAACCTGGGTTCCGCGCTGCAGAATGCCTGCCGTCCGCATGACGCCGTTGCCGCCTATCAGAAGGCGGCCGAACTCAATCCCGGCAATGACGGTGTCTTGTGGAATCTCGCGCTGTGCCTGCTCTCGATCGGGCGGGTGACAGACGGCTGGGACATTTACGGCTTTGGCTTTGCAAGCGGGCAGCGGACGCCTATGCGTCCCTTCCCCGGTCTCCTCTGGGAAGGCCAGGACCTTGCCGGCAAGACGATCATGATCTGGCGCGAACAAGGCATTGGCGACGACATCCGCTTTTCGACCGTTATCCCCGATCTGATCGCCGAAGCCGGTCACGTCATCGTTGAAACCGAGCCGAGGCTCGTTGCCCTCTATCAGCGAAGCTGGCCGCAGGCGACTGTGCGCGCCGAAAATCTCCGCTCGACGGGGCACGGCAACTATCCCGCCGAAGAAATCGATTTCGACTATACGGCACCCGCCGGCATCGTCGCATCGCTGCGCCGCTATACGCTCGATACCTTCCCGAAGACCTGTCGCCCCCTTATCGCCGATTCCGAGAAGCGTGCTGCCGCGCGCGCCTGGCTCGACAGCCTGGGCGCCGGCCCGAAGGTCGGCCTCACCTGGCGCTCGGGTCTTCGCAACCCGATTCGCGATATTTTTGCCACGTCTCTCGGCGACTGGGCAAAGCTTCAGGAAATCGACGGCCTCAAGCTCGTCAACCTCCAGTTTGGCAAGCCTGAGGATGAGATCCGGGAGGCCGCCGAGCAACACGGGATCGTCATTCATCAGATGCCCGGCCTCGATACACATAGCGATCTCGACGGGACGGCGGCATTGACGGCCGAGCTCGATTTCACAGCCGGCCTCTGGAACGCGGCAACCGAGATGGCCGGCGCGCTGGGTGTACCGGGCCTCATCTATATGCCGGCGCATCATCCCATGCAGCTCGGCACGGGTACCCTGCCCTGGCACCCCTCGCTGCATATCTATCCGGTCATGCCGGGCTTCGACCGCGCCGCCCTGCTTGAGCGCGTCGTTTCCGACGCGCGACACCTTCTCGCTGCTCGCAACGCATGAGACTGCTTTTCCGCCCTTCAGGGCGGAAAATGCCACCCGGCAAATCTCGCCGCCCCGGCATGCGCTGCCGGGGCCGCCGCCCGGGGAACAAGACTTAAGTCTTTGATTTTATTACATATATAAAACTGGCCCGCTCCTTGCTACCTATCGCTTCGTAAAGCGTATGAACGCAAGGATGCTGAGAATGCTCCGTAGACAAACGACTAAGGCGATGGGGGCCGGTGGCCTCGACCCGGCAAAAAGATATGCCGGTTCGCCCGACGTTTACGCGGAATTAAGCATTAATTTTCAGTATGACACTCGAGCCGGGTTGAGACACGCCGGCAGAACCCAAGAGGGTGATTAAAATGGCTGACGTGGTTCTTTCAAGTGCGATGCGGTCCAACCTGCTGAGCATGCAGAACACAGCAAAGCTGCTGGACCAGACGCAGCAGCGCGTGGCGACTGGCCTCAAGGTCAACAGCGCCGTCGACAATCCCCAGTCCTACTTCACGGCACAGGGCTTGAACGGTCGCGCCTCGGATCTGAATACCCTGCTCGACAATGAAGGACTGGCGGTCCAGACCATCAACGCAGCGAGCGAAGGCATCGACGCGATCCAGAAGCTGGTGCAGCAGGCCAAAGCGACGGCGACCCAGGCGCTTCAGACGACCATCCAGCCGACGACGCTCACCGAGACCGTCACCCCGCACAACTATTCCGGCGCGGCGGGCAGCCTGACCATCAAGATCGGCAACAAGTCCTCTGTCACGATCGCGCTGACCACCAATATCCAGAGCGCCGGCAACCTGAAGGCCGCCATTTCCGCCGCGGGCATCACCGGCCTCACGGTTACGGAAACCTCCGCCGGCCTCCTCAAATTCTCGGTCGCCTCGGGAGACAAGATTTCGCTCTCCGGCGACGCCACGACGGCGGGCGCGCTTTCGGACACGACGAACACCAACGTCTCGACGAATGGCACCAGCCGTAACAAGCTCATCGACGACTACAACAACCTGAACCTGCCGAGCGTGG
>CAISYL010000138.1 GCA_903889655.1 uncultured Alphaproteobacteria bacterium
CGGATCGCCGCCGTCGGAAGAACCATTGAATTTGTGAGCGAAACGTCCGCCGTCGCACCTGGAATGTAGTTGAACCCGTCACGCTTGATGAAGGCTTCCTTGACGCCGATGTCGAGCTTCAATCTCTCGCCCATGAGGCTGATCGTATCGCCCTGCCAGAAGGTGTGGATATAGGTATTGGTCCTCTGGTCCTGCGACCGCAAATAGGTGCCATCGGGCAGAACGATGGCGGGATCCTGCAGCGAATAGTCGTAGGGCTTGCCCTGCGAGTTGATCCGCTGATAGGGAATCCATTCGCGGTCGTTGGAATATTCGAACCAGTAGCCGGCGACGAACTTGTTGATGCCCGCGAGGTACGAGGCTTTGAGGATCGCGCCTGGCCGGTAATGTGCATTGGTATAGCCGGAGTAGAGCCTCGCCGTTCCGATCGTGCCGTTGCCGTCGAGATCCACATTCGTGTAGTGGTTCGTGCCGACATAGAAGCTCGACTCGTTGACATTGCTCGCGCCGCCACCCGTGCCCCAGCCATGATAGAAGTAGGGCGTGAAATCGACCGTCAGCGCATCGCTCACCACCACGGACGCCGTACCGGTGAACAGCAGGTTCCAGTAGGGATTGCGGCGAAGCTTGTAGTAGTTCGTGTCGTTGGGCGCGTCGGTGCTGTCGTAGTTGAAGGAATTTCCCTTCGCCTGCCACTGCGCCATGGTCGGATCGAGCAGGTTCGCGACCTGCTGATGATTGTACATCGTGACGAAACTCAACCGGCTGCCGCCCGCGAAATCCTTGAGCAGCTTGAAGTCGATGTGGTCGCGCTCGCTGCGGCCGGGTCCGCGGTAGTTCTTTGCTTCCGCCTGCGAATAGGAGAGGAAGCCGCGTATGCCGGTGTCGCCGATGAGACCGGTATCTCCACGGACGAAGCCGCGATTGGCGCCGAACGAGCCGGTCGACAGGTCGATGAAGCCGGCCGGTTTCATCGAAGGTTCGCGATAGTTGATGTCCATGGTGCCGCCGGAGGCTTCGATATGCGGCGAGTCGAGATCGGCCGCGCCCTGAGCCAGAGACAGCTGTTGGATATTTTCCATGTCGCCCCATTCGTTCGTGAAGAACGAATAGCTGGTCGCCTCGTTGACCGGCGCGCCTTCGAAGGTGAAGCCCATCTGGCTCTGGTCGAGGCCGCGCATGGTCAGGTTGCCGTTCTTCATACCGAAGGGGTCCTGCGTCGACAGGTTGGCGCCGGGGACCAATGTGACGAGCTGCGTGACGTTGGTGCCGGGGGTCTGCTTCTGGATGAAGTCCTGTGTTACCGTCGCATGTGTCTTGGGCGTATCTTCCTCGATCATCAGACCGCCGCCCGTGTCGGTGCGCGTGACGCCCGTCACGCTGGTGGCGGGACCTTCGCTATCACCGGCCTTCACGTTGCCGATGTTCGTCGGCTCGGTCTTGGATTTGGTCGTCGTGGTGGTTGTGGTCGTCGTGTCGGCATCGGCCGCCAGAACAGCCTGGGTCAAAGCGACCGTGGACAGCATGGTTCCCGCTAGCAGCACCCAGGTCAGTCTTCTAGAAAACATTGAAGCCCCCATTTCAGGATTCCTACACAAAACTCCAGAGAAGCGCTCGATTGACGACCTTCGAATTCAAGGCTCTATCTTTCTGGCCGACGTCGACAGTCGAATGCAGATGCGGCGGTCATCCCCTGCGAATTCATCTGGAGATGAGAACCGAGAGCTTCCGGCACCGATCCGGATTTCTCTGTAATCGCGCCCTCTCGTCTCCAGCAACCGCAACATAAACTGCATATTTTCTGTCTATACCTTCCGCACATACTTGCGCTTTTCATGTGTTCCTAAATTAGCAAAGAGCATGCCAAGGTCATGAGCGCCGTTGCCCATGTGCCAGGGCGCAAGACACTCCGTCCGCAATCCGGATGAGCATGCTGGAAAAATAAGTGATCAGCCGTTCCGGAATGGCGGCGAACACCTTGGCGCCCCATTGGGGACCGACATACCTAGACGCAAAAAGTTCTTATTTTCCGGGCTCTTTTCTTCCATCTCCACCGTGCCGCCTCGTATGCACGGGATAGCGGGAAATGCAATTCCCTCTGAAATGGCGGCGGAACGCGACAATGACATTCCTGCCACAGCGCAGCGGATAAATTTCCGAACGGGGATTCCCGGCGCCGCGAAACGCGGTCCGCGCCGATCCGCTTGCGATGAATACTCGGATGCTTTGATTTGACCTCTGCTTGATAGCAATTTGCTCATTCAGCCTTTGGCGCTGCCCCGTACATTGGCAAACTCGGCGTCGCCGGAGAGGGCAGAGCCGCGGTGCCGCCCCCTGAATTTTGTGTAACATTCTGTTTTTGCTGTGAAAAATCCGAGACGAGCCCGCATCGGGTCGGAGAAGCGCATGCACATACAATAATCATTTACTTACTTAAGGGACGACACGCGCAAAACTCCGCCCACGCGAATACATCGATGGCAGTTCTATAAATCCCAATACTGTCGTTTGGAGAAGACGGCTTTGCGGCGCGGGCACAACAGCACCCTCGCTCATCATCGGTCCATGCAGCGCCTTGTTTCAGGCGAGCAGATATCTCGCGAGCATTCCGTGAATGCCCTTCTCGCCATTGACGGTTTGCGTCACATGGAAATCGGCGGCAAGCGAACAGAGTTGATAGGCCTGCTCACGAGAAAACGACGTTCGGGCGCAGATGAAGGAGATCATCTCCCGAAGCGCCTGCTTCATCGCAAGATCGAGGTCCTCGTTCAGCCCCATGCTGATAAAATGCGTCGGCGTCTCCGCGCGCGGAAAACGCAGGAGCGGATCGGAAAGACCGCCGCCCTTATGAAGGATGAGCCTGAAGGTTCCGTTCAGCGCCGTCTCCAGCGCGTTGACGCAGACTTCGCCATCGCCCTGCACGCCATGGCCGTCGCCGACCGCAAAATTTGCGCCTTGTTCCCAGACCGGAAAGAAGAGCGTGCTGCCGGCAACGAGTTCCTTGTTGTCGAGATTGCCGCCATGCTCACGCGGCTCGCGCGATGAGAGACGGCCATAGATACGCGGCGGAGCGACACCAATGGTTCCGAAGAAGGGTCTGAGGGCGAGTTCCGGTCCCCAGGGCAATGTGCATGTGCGTCGCACGCGATCGATTGGAATATGCGACATGAACCGCACGGGAAAATCTTCCGGAAGCGTGCCCGCAAGCGGACGGATGCCGCAATATCCCCAGTCCTGGCCGAATGCGATGTCTTCGATGCGGACCTCGAGCATGTCGCCGGGCTCGGCACCTTCGACGGCTACGGGGCCTGTCAGGATATGCGGCCCCATGCGCGGCAGATCTGCCGCATGAATGGCGGCGAGAGCCGGGGAAACGGCAAAGCCCGATCCTGCGGCAGGCATGACCTCGATACCACCCGAGAGGCATTCAACTTCGATCCGGTCGCCTGACGCGATGGTCACGACGGGCGGAAACGTCGCATCGAACATACCGAAGCGAACCGTTTCCGGCGTTGCCCGAAGCGTGTGGGTCTTCACGGACGTTTCGTCGGAAATTTGAATATCTGCCTTCATTTCAGGACATATCCGCCATCAGTGACACATGAGCCGCCGCAATTTTCCAGCCTTCGGCAGTCCTGATCCAGGTCTGGCTCTGACGTCCAATACGCGTTGCGCCCTCGCGCCGGAATTCCAGATTGGCGGTCGCGAAATCGGTGCCATGAGTAGTAATCACGCGACGCAGAACGCTGCGCTTCGGCGAGCCGCCGGCTCGCACCGTGCGAAAGGAACTGATTTCGTCGAAACCGTAGAGATTTTCTCCGACGCCGTAACGCAGCGCATGCGGCGAATGCCAGAAAAGCGCGTCAAGCGTCTCTACATCATTCGCCATCAGCGCGGCTTCATAGCGGTCGCAAACCGCGATCACCTCCGCCAATGTCGTCGGATCGTCGACGATCATGCCGCGTCCTTCCGGCCGCGATAGGCGGCGATCACGCCCGTTTCCTCAAGACGCGCCGCGACCCGGATCGCGAGCCCTTCTTCCCAGGGGCGCGCGACAATCTGCACGCCGAGCGGCAGCGAATCCGGACGGCTGACAGGCGCCGCCACGATCGGCAGACCGATCAGGCTCAGGGGCTGTGTGTAGAGCCCGATATTCGCGCGGACGGAAACCTCGCGGCCGTTGAGCTTCATCGTCTTCTGTCCGATCGGCGGCGCGGGAAACGGAGTTGCCGGCGCGATCAGAATGTCGACGGTCTTGAAAACCTCCGCGACGTAATCGCGGAACCACCTGCGGAAGCGTTGCGCATGCTGCAGGAAGGCAGCCGGCATCAGCGCACCGGCGATCAGACGGTCGCGCGTTCCAGGATCGAAATCGGCGGCGCGGGCCCGAAGGTTGGCAAGGTGGAAGGCGCCGGCTTCGGCCGCCGTGATGCAATAGGCGGCCGCGCGCGCCCGTTCAGCTTCGGGAAGTTCGATCGAGACGGCACCGCCGAGCGCTTCCGCAACTAGGTCCACCGCTTCCAGCGCATCCGTCTGCGCGCCCTCGCGGAACCAGCCGCCGAGCACGCCGATCCGCAAACCATCGCAGGATTGCTCGACTTGCGGCACCGTCAAATCGCGTGCCCGATCGACACAGAACGGATCCGTCGGATCGCCGCCCTGAAGTGCGTCGTAGATTTCGGCAAGGTCGTGGGCCGTGCCCGCAAAGGCCCCGACATGGTCCAGACTGCTGACGAAAGGGAAAGCGCCCTTGCGGGAAAGGCGGCCGAATGTCGGCTTCAGGCCGAAGACACCGCAAAACGATGCGGGCACGCGGATGGAACCGTTGGTATCCGAACCGAGCGCAAGCGGCACCATGCCCGCCGCGACGGCCGCAGCGGAGCCGCCGGACGACCCGCCCGAAACTTTGGTCACGTCGTGCGGATTGCGCGTCGGGCCGTAATGCGCGTTCTCGGTCGTGAAGCCGTAAGCGTATTCATCCATATTGGTCGCGCCCACCAGCACGGCACCGGCCTGCCTCGCGCGCCGCACCGCTGTCGCGTCGGCAATCGCCGGTGGCGACTGTCGCGCGATCTTCGACCCGGCGAGCGTGACGACGCCGGCCACATCGAAGAGATTTTTCACCGCGAAAGGAACGCCGGCCAGAGGACCGACAGCCTCGCCGCGCGCGATCTTCCTGTCGATCTCGCGGGCATCCGCGATTGCGCTCTCCGCCGTTACCGTCGTGAAGCAATTGAGCGGACCATCCATGGCGGCGATGCGCCGCAAGGTCTGTTCCGTCACCGTTTCGGCTGAAATCGAGCCAGAGCGAATGGCTGCCGCCAACGATACTGCGTCCGTCATGTTCTTCATTTTCATGGCTTGAAGGCGGTGATCGCTTCGAGATTGCCGGGCAGCGGAAACTGCATGACTTTCGATGCGTGTTCATACAAGACCGACAGGTTCTCCATGACCCCGCCCATGTATTGCGGTGGCACGGCCATGTCGAGAAGTTCGGACACCGTATCGGCCCACATTCTGAGTTCTTCGTCTGTCATGCTCGCTCCGTCATCGGCCTGGAAAGAGCGGCGCGGATCTCGTCGGCACTCGATACAAAACCAAAACACTGACGCACGTTGTATAGCGTCGCGTCCACGCAATAGGCCGGCGATGTCGACGCGCTGCAATCTTCGAGCAGCACGCAGTCGTAGCCGAGAAAGTTTGCGTCCTGCAGCGTGCACATCACGCATTGGTCGACGTTGACGCCGGCGAAGAGCAGCGTCGTCACGCCGAGGTTGCGCAGGATGCTGTCGAGCGGCGTGTCCCAGAAGCCGGACATGCGATATTTGTCGACATGAATGTCGCCGGCAGGCGGCGCAAGCTCGTCCACGATCGCCGCCGCCCAGCTTCCCCGTTCGAGAACCTTCGCGCCGCTTTTCGGCAGGGGATCGCCGAGGCCCACGCCGTCGCCCGTCGGATCGTACACATGGATCAGGGACGGGCTGAGATTGAGACGATCAGGCCGATTACCCCAATTGACCCATATCACCGGAACCGAGAGGGCGCGGAGCAGCGGCAGAAGACCGGAGAGCGGCCCGATCGGTGTGCGCGCCGGCGAGACGTCGACCCCGATATGAGCGAGCCAGCCCTCCGGATGGCAGAAATCGTTTTGCATGTCGACGACGACCACCGCGGTCCGCGCAAGGTCGATGCGAATATCTTTCGGCGTCGCCGCGAGCGCGACGGGAAGCGGCTTCTCCGACGCTCGCACGAGGTCGGCCGTCGCTGCATCGACACGCCATTGATTTCGGGAAGAACTGCCCAGCGGATTCATGCGGCCCCCAACACTTTACGGTCTTCGTCATCGAGCTCGACCGGCACACCCGCTCTGATGAGCTCGGCAAACCCTTCGTTCGGGCACATCATGGTCAAGGTGTAGAGCTTGCCCTTTCCGGTGTTCTCGACGACATGTTCGGAACCCGGGCGGACCAGCAGCGCGTCGCCCTTGCGCAGCGTCGTCGCGACGCCGTTACAGATCGCCACGCCCTCGCCGGCCAGTACGTAGAAAAATTCGTGCGCAAATTCATGCGTGTTCGGCGGTGTGCGCCCCCCGACCGAAAAGATTTCGACGACGACGACCTGCTCGCAACCGCTCTCCTCCTTGTCGAAGAGCAGCGCGAAATAATTCGTGTCGTCGGGAGCTATCCGATAAGCGCGCGACGTCGATACGCTCGCTTTTGCAACTGCCTGCATTCGACCATTTCCTTCCGGGCGGTCCGCGCAAGGCAGCGAAATATCATCGGCGCTCGCGTCCATTCGAATTGGCGTCGTCATTCGAACACCGGGCATTGAGGCCGCCACGGAAATGCAACTAGCAAGCGGCATGCCACCTCCGCGACGGACCGCGCGGCGGCATCAGCGCTCGCATGGATGCATCGCAACGTATAGACACTCAGTCCCCTGATATGGCATGCCCTTATGAACGCGAAGCGTGGTTCGGGTGCGCGATCGGAAATCGACCGCTCCCTTCCGTTCCCCGGCAAGCCGGCAAAGTTTTCGAACCGATCGCCGGCTGGCCTGACGTCTTGGCGCGCAGGGGTGGAGCTTTTAGGATGGCTGCACCGAAAGAGAGGGCATCTCACGCGATGAAGCACGGATTGAAGAAAGCTGTCGAATTGGGCGTCAAGATCCAGACGGTCAGACAGCGCAACCCCGAGGAAACGCGCGAGGCCATTCTCGCGGCCGGGCTCGACGAGTTCTCCGCGCTCGGCCTCGACGGCACCAGAATAGAGCGCATCGCCAAACGCGCGAACATCAATGTACGGATGATTTATCACTATTTTGGCAGTAAAAACGGGCTTTATTTCGCCGTCCTCGAACGCGAATTCCTGAATCTCCGCAAGCGGGAGCAGGAACTCGACATCCAGGATCACGATCCGCGCGAGGCGATCATGGAGCTTGCCGACTTCACCTTCGACTACTTCAACCAGCAGCCGCATGTCGTTCGCCTGTTCGCCCTCGAGAACCTGCGCAACGCCGCCAACCTGCAGCAGTCCCAATCCGTTCCTGCGGCGAGTTCCTCGCTGATCGAGACCATCGGCAAGCTGCTCAAGCGCGGCGAGAAGATGGGCCAGTTCCGCCGCGGTAGCGACCCGGTCCAGCTTTATGTGAGCATCGTCGCGCTTTCCTGCTTCCATGTTTCGAACGGGCCGACTCTGTCGACGATTTTTGGAAAATCTCTCGCCGGCGCGAACTGGATCAAGGAACGGCGCAATCACATGCGCGAAATGGTGCTGGCTTATCTCGCCGTTCCGCCGAAGAAATAACGAAACGAAGCGCCGAACTGAACAAAAACTGAGCAAAAACTGCCACGGCGCGTAGCAAGCCACCGGCGCCCGGTTTGAAATCCGTCCCGGAAAATCACCACAAGCACTTGATATTGTTAGATAAATCGGCAATTTTCCGAACTCTGGTTTGCCTATTAAGTATGCAGTTACTTAATTAAAAGGCAGTAGGCGGATTTCAAAGCGTGGCAGGCGTTCGATCAAGCCGCGTCGGCGACGGGTCTGATCCAGGTGCGATATACAAGCCGGTCGAACCTGCTGTCGTCATAAAGCGTCGCACAGTGCAACGTGCAGACGTCATTCCAGATCAGCACGTCGCCCGCCTGCCATTTATGGCGATAGACGAATTGATCCTGTGTCGCATAGGCGACGAGGTCGGCCATGAACTCGCGGCCCTCTTCGTCCGACATGCCGACGATGCCGCGCGTCGAGCCGAGCGTCAGGTAGAAACTTTTTTGTCCGTCGCGACCGGTGAGCACGATCGGGTGTTCGACGACGGGCATGCCGGCCCGCTCCTCTTCGGACAAGATCGTCGGCCGATAGGGCTGGTTCTCGATCAGATAGGCCAGGCTGTGGACGGCCTTGATCTGCTCGAGCTCGCGCTGCTTTGCTTCGGGCAGGGAATTGAAAGCGGCGCGCGCATCGGCAAGAAGCGTATCGCCCCCCTCGTCCGGGACTTCGATGCCGTAGAGCACCGTCGTCAGACCCGGCCGGTCCATCGTCGTTCCATCGGTATGCCAGCGCATGCCGGCGCGGTGCACGCCCATCGGTTTGCCGGCAACGGCCTTGTTCGTCAGCACCGAAATGCCGGGAAATTCAGGATGCGGCCCATTGCGCAATTGCGGCTCGACTGCGCCGAAGCGCTCGGAGAACGCCATCATGGCGGCGGCGGTCAGATTCTGGTTGCGCAGCAGCACGACGTTGTAGTGGTCGTAGATATCCTCGATCGCGCGCAGTTCGTCTTCCGTCGCTCGCGCGATATCGAGATCCAGAACTTCGACACCGAAAGTCTCGGTCAAGGGTCGCGTCGTCAGCATCATAGTCCTCCTTCCATGTTCATGCGGAAACGAGAAGCAAGCATTGCCTTCAAATTCAGAAAGGTCGGTCGCCCTTCACCCAGAGGCGGTACATCACGCGCGTATATTTCTTGTCGTCGTAGAATGTCGCGCGGTGCACGGTGCAGCGGTCGTCCCACATCAGAATGTCTCCGACCTGCCACTTGTGCCGGTATATGAAGCGATCCTGCGTGACGAAGTCGGCGAGCTTCTTGATCAGCGCGCGACCTTCCTCGTCCGGCATGCCGAGCACGCGCTGCATCGCGCCGGTGCTGAGAAAAAGCGCCTTGCGTCCATCGACCGGATGCTTGCGGATGAGCGGATGAACGACGTCCGGCGTATCGAGCTTTTCCTGCTCGGTGAGCTGACGACGCCCATATTCGCGCGTCTCCGTGAAGTATCGATAGCTGTGAAGAACCTGGAGCCCATCGATCTTCGTCTTCGTTTCCATCGGCAGTGCATTGAACGCACCGACGGCGTCGGCGATGAGCGTGTCGCCTTCCTCCGGCGGCACCTCGATGCCGTAGAGCAGCGTCGTCATGGCCGGACGTTCGAGATAGGTCGCATCCGTATGCCAGGTCACGCCGTCGAAATGCGCTCCAATGGGCTTTCCATCAACGACCTTGTTGGAGAGGATATAGATCTCCGGGTGATCCGGTACCGTGAACTGCTTCAGGATATTGCTCTCGAGTTCCCCGAACGAAGCCGTGAAGGCACTGAGTTCGTCCGGCGTGAGGTGCTGGTTGCGGATCAGCATCACGCCATTGCGATGGAAGGTATCGATAATCGCCTTGAGGGTCTCTTCATCCGCAGAGGCGAGATCTACATTCATGATCTCGACGCCGAAGCCCGGCTTCAATTCGCGCGTATCGAGCGTGACCGTCGCCTGCCCGTTCAATTCCACAACTCCATTTTTATCCAGGTTCTGCATCGCCTCACCGTTCACTCTTCAATCGATCCACACGCGATAGACAAGTCGCTCATATTTCATGTCGTCATAGAGGCTTGCGCAGTGAAGCGTGCAGAGGTTGTTCCAGGCGACCAGATCGCCTGCCTTCCATTTATGGGCATAGACAAACTCCGGTTGCGTCGCGAAGTCGGCGAGCCGGCGAACGATCTCGCGTCCCTCCTCCGGCTCATATCCGACGACTTCCTGGGCCGTCCCGAGACTGAGATAGAGAGACTTCTTCCCGTCATGCGGCCGCGTCAGCACGAGCGGATGCACGGCTTCCGGCGTCTTCGCCTTCTGCTCCGGCGTCACCGCGGCCCGTCCGTATTCGCGGTTCTCCATCAGATAAGTAAAGCTGTGCAGAACCTCGAGCTCTCCGTATTTGCGCTTGTCTTCCTCGTCGAGCGCCTCATAGGCGCCGCAGGTATCGGCAAAGCGCGTATCGCCACCTTCCAGGGGCGTCTCCAGCGCGTAGAGCAATGTTGTGATCAGCGGTCGCTGCAGATAGGAGCCGTCGGTATGCCAGCCGATACCGTCGCGATGAATGCCGATCGGCTTTCCGTTCACGACCTTGTTGGAAAGCACATAGATGGTCGGGTAGCCCGGCAAGGTATATTCGTCCCGCGTATGAGGAACGAGCGGGCCGAAACAGGATGAGAAACGCAGAAGCGTATCCGGCGACAAATTCTGATTGCGAATGAGAAGAACGCTGTTGCGCCGATAGATGTCGGCGATTTCGCCGAAGGTTTCATCGGACGCTTCATTGAGATCGACGTCGAGAATCTCCACGCCGAAATCGTCCTTCAGAAATCTCGTACGCAACGCGCCCGCCATCGGCATCTGTCCAGGCCCTTACACATCTTCCGCTTCGCTCGGTGCAGCCGGCTTCTGCCGGCCCGCACCGTTCGCGATCTTCAATCGCAATTTGTATGCCATGCCTCGGAATGCAGCCTTGTCCGCGCATTCGCGTCGGATCGCGTGCCGCGCAATGGGCAAAGAGCCCCTCGAAATGCATGGAATGACGCGAAGATGATCAGCCTGTGGGCAATGCGTGCTGGTTAGACGTGCAAATCGGCGCTTTGCGAAAATCCGACACCACCCCCAAATAACTGCATATCGTTGATTTATAAGGGATTTTCCGTCATCCGTTGCGGCCAGAAAGCCCTTCGCCTGACTATTAAGTAGGCATTTACTTACTTGCGCGAACCGGCTTCCTCTCCAGACCACCCGGGTCAATGACGGCGTGCCTTGTTTGTTTGGGCGAATAACCGCCCCCTCGCCCGCAAAATGAAAGCAGCGTCGCCGAATCCACCACCAGAACATGCCGGCAGGGCCTTTGGCGGCTGGCCCTTCATTTGCAAAGAGCGGGTGCGTAACGGCGATGTGAAAGCGCGCCGCCTGATCCGCCTCCTCGCCGGACATCAGGAGCGATCCGGCCCGGATCGCTTTACGCCTTTTTCAAATCCGTGGACCTCCGGTCCGCCGTCGCAACCATGTTCGGGAGTCTCCGCTGCCATGCTCGCAACAAAACAGCCAGCTCTGCGTCACTTCTGGTACCCGGTCATGCCGGTCTCGATGCTCGATGACGGCCAGAAGCCATTCAGGCTCCTCGGCGAGAATATCGTGTTGTGGAAGCAGTCCGATGGCACGCTCGCCTGCCTCAAGGATCGCTGCTGCCATCGTACGGCCAAGCTGTCGCTTGGCTTCATCGAGAACGACAATGTCGTCTGCGGCTATCACGGTTGGACGTTCGACGGCAAAGGCAAATGCGTCCGTATCCCGCAAGGCGGCAACATGGAGAACTCGACGCTGTCGGTACCGAGCTATCATGTCGCGGAGAAATACGGCTATGTCTGGGTCGCGCTGGACGAACCGCTGACCGGCATTCCCGATCTGCCCGAGGCTTCGGATGCCTCGTTCCGCAAGATCGATCAATTTTACGAACCCTGGAAGATCGGCGCGCTGCGGCTGATGGAAAACTCCTTCGACGCGGCGCATGTCGCCTATGTCCATCGCAATACCTTCGGCAGCACCGACCGGCCGGAGATCAGCAAGAAGTCGGTGATCGAAATGCAGCCTTTCGGCTTCAGCTACACGACGGAAGCGCAAGTCGAAGTTCGCGGCACGGTCGCGCACAAGGCCGTGCAGACGAACGGCACCCAGACGACACGCTACAATGAATCCGTCTGGTACATGCCTTTCATGCGCCGCACGGCGATCCGCTACCCCCACGGCCTCGTCCATGTGCTGATCACGGCCTCAACGCCGGTCGACGACGAGAACACGATGGTCGTGCAGTGGGTCTATCGCAACGACACTGAGGAACAGGTCAGCACCGAGGACGTGATCGCCTTCGATCGCGCGGTGACGCTCGAGGACAAGCTCATTCTCGAAAGCTGTGAGCCGGATGTGCCCCTGGCGGTCGTCGACGGCGAGGAAATGCATATGGCGTCCGACAGGCCGGGCCTGACCATGCGTCGCATGCTGACCGAGCTTCTCGACAAGTTCGGCGAGAAGGAACAACGCTTTACCAATATTGCCGCCGACTGACCGCAGCGCGATCGCCGGAATATGGGCCGGCATCCGGCCGGCTCATATATATCCCCGCCTTGTACTTCTTTGAGGGAATGAATTGATGTTGCGAATTCTCGCGGTCCTGGCTCTCACGGCTTTCGGTTCGGCACTCGCGGCCGGAGGCGCCCAAGCGGAAGACAATGTCACCGTTGCGACAGGCTGGCTTCCCCAGGCCGATTTCGGCGGCTTCTTTCAGGCCCAGCAGGACGGCATCTACAAGAAGCACGGGCTCAACGTCACGATCAATGCAAACGCGACGCAAATGAGCACGATCCAGCTTCTCGCCGCGGGTGCCGCCGATTTCGTTCGCCTGCCGAGTTCTTCCGTCGCGCTCAACATGGTCAAGCAGGATCTGCCCTATGTCGTGATTGCCGCCTTCTATCAGAAGGACCCGCAAGTGATCATGACGCATGAGGAAATGGGCTACAAAGATCTAAGCGAGCTCAAGGGCAAGCCCATTATGATCGCCCAGGAGGCCCGGACGAATTTCTGGAAGTTTCTACAGGTCAAATACGGCTTCACCGCGGATCAGGTGCGTCCCTATTCCTTCAGCGGCGCGCCGTTTCTTGCCGATCCGAAGGCCATCCAGCAAGGCTACCTGACCAACGACGTCCTCCGGATGAAGGAGCGGGGCTATAAGGTCAAGTACTTCCTGCTCGCCGATTACGGCTATTCCGGTTACGCGACGCTCATCGCCACGTCGAAGAAAATGGTTCAGGAACATCCCGATGTGGTCCAGCGCTTTATCAATGCGAGCATCGAGGGCTGGTACGCCTATCTCTATGGCGACCGCACGGCCGTCAACGCAATGATCGCGGCGAAAAATCCGAACTTCCCCGTGGCGCATTCCGAAGGCGCGGTCGCCGTCATCAAGGAAGACAAGCTGATCGAAGGCGGCGACGCGCAGACACTCGGCATCGGCGCGATGACCGACGCACGGTGGAAGAACGTCTTCGACATGTATGCGGAAGCCGGCGTCTATCCGAAGGATATGGATTACCGCGCCGCCTATACGACCCAGTTCGTCGACAAGGGATACGGCCTGCGCAAATAGGCGAATCCATTGTCCGCGACGCATTCTTCGCGCCCGCGTGGCGCGGTGCATCCATTGTCTTTTTTCAATCAGATGAGTGAGTAACGATGAGCAACAACACATCGCTTCCAACGATTCCGTTCGGCCGCACCGGCATGAACATCACGCGTGTCGGCTTCGGTTCATGGGCCGTCGGCGGCGACTGGGCCGTAGGCTGGGGCCATCAGGAGGACGACGCCTCCATCGCGACCATCCGGCGCGCGGTTGCCGCCGGCATCAACTGGATCGACACGGCGCCCGTCTATGGCGTCGGCCATTCCGAGGAAATCGTCGCGGCCGCGTTGCGACCGATCCCTAAATCCGAGCGTCCTTATGTCTTCACGAAATGCGGCAACGTCGTCGACCCGGCCAAGCCGAAAGACTTCCCCAGCCGCATCGGCGCACCGGCGAGCATTCGTGGCGAGGTTGAAGATTCTCTCCGCCGCCTCGAGGTCGAACAGATCGATCTCTACCAGATGCATTGGCCCGCGCAGGACGGAACGCCGCTCGAGGAATATTGGCAGACGCTTCTCGACCTGAAGAAGGAAGGCAAGGTGCGCGCCGTGGGTCTCTCGAACCACGATGCGGCTCAGATGGAAGCGGCTGAAGCGCTCGGCCATGTCGAAACGCTCCAACCTCCCTTCTCGGCCATCAAGCGTCAGGTCGCCGCGGCCGAGCTTCCCTGGTGCGTCGCGCATCAGACCGGCGTCATCGTCTACAGTCCCATGCAGGCCGGTCTCCTGACAGGCGCCTTCGACGCGAGCCGCGTCGCGAACCTGCCGTCGAACGACTGGCGTTCGCGCAATGTCGAGTTCACCGGTGATGCGCTGCGGCGCAATCTGCAGATCGTCGAGGCAATGAAGCCAGTCGCCGAGAGACACGGCACGACGCTCGCCTCGGTTGCCGTTGCCTGGACGCTCGCCTGGCCCGGCGTGTCGGGCGCCATTGTCGGCGCGCGCAAGCCTGAACAGGTCGATGGCTGGCTCGATGCGGCAACGCTGACATTGACCGACACGGACATGGCGGAAATCGGTGCAGCAATCGAGAGCAGCGAGGCCGGCGTCGGGCCGGCACGTCCCATCGCGGCGTAAAGTCCGCCGATAGTGCTGGCGACGATCAACCCTGGACGGGGTGCGTCGCCAGCCAATGTCGCGCGACGTCGAGACGCGTCGCGATCCAGACGTGCTTATGCCCCAGAATATAGTCGAGAAACTTCGCCAGAGCGGCCGCCCTTGCCGGGCGGCCGACGATGCGGCAATGCAGGCCGACCGACATCATCCGGGGCGCATCTTCGGCATAGAGCTGGTCGAAACCGTCCTTCAGATAGGCAAGGAACTGATCGCCCGAGTTGAAGCCCTGCGGACTGGTGAAGCGCATGTCGTTGACATCCAGCGTATAGGGCACGATCAGTTGAGGTCGCCCCCATGTCCTATCGTAATAGGGAAGATCGTCGGCATATGAATCCGCGTCATAGGTAAAACCGCCCTCTTCGGCGACCAGTCGCGCCGTGTTCGGGCTGGTGCGGCCAGTGTACCAGCCGAAGGGGCGCTCTCCGGTCAGGCGGCGATGAATGTCGATCGCACGCGCCATATGTTCCCGCTCGACCTCTTCGGACACGAATTGATAATTGATCCAGCGATAGCCATGCGAGGCGATTTCCCAGCCTGCTTCGAGCATCGCCTCGACCGCAGCCGGATTGCGTTCCATGGCCATAGCGACACCGAAAACCGTCAGCGGGATGCCACGTTCGACAAAAAGACGGCGGATGCGCCAGAAGCCCGCGCGGCTTCCGTAATCGTAGAGGCTCTCCATGCTGACATGACGCATGCCGGGGACGGGCTGCGCCGCGACGATCTCGGAAAGGAAGGATTCGGAAGCCTCGTCGCCGTGAAGAACGGAATTTTCGGCCCCCTCCTCGTAGTTGAGCACGAACTGAACCGCCACGCGGGCGCCACCGGGCCATTGCGCATCCGGCGGCGTCATACCGTAGCCTATAAGGTCGCGGGGATAGGCCGGTGTATTCATCAAAAGCTCCGACGGATCACGGATGTCTATCGTAAATGGCAAGTGCCGCAGCGACTGCCGCACCCGAAGGCAGCGCGAACCCCTCGCTCTTGAGCACCGCTTCGAGCGCACCCAACACGACGAGGACATTGTGCTTGCGGGCGTTGTGCCCCATCGCACCAATGCGCCAGATGCGGCCCTTCAACGGCCCGAAGGATGAGCCGATCTCGATTTCGAAGTCATTGCGCAGGCGCGTCCGTACGCGCTCTCCATCGATCCCTGCGGGAATTTCGATACCTGTCACATTCGCCATGCGATGCATGGGATCGCCGAAAAGCGTAAGCCCCATCGCCTCCAGTCCCGCCTGCATGGCGCGGCTGGCCATCTTGTGCCGATCGAAACAGCGAACAGACCCCTCCTGCAGAAAAAGACGCGCGCATTCCCGCGCCGCATAGAGCATCGATGTCGCCTCGGTGTGATGGTTGAGCCGGTCCTCCGACCAGTAATCCATCAGCATTGCGAGATCGAAATAGTTCGATCCGATGCGTGGCCTCGATCCTGGCGCAACATCCGTCACCGCAAGCCCTCGTTCAACATGACGACGGGAGCGCATACAGTCTGCGGCACGATCGGATATCGTGATCGGCGCGCTGCCGGGAGGGCCGCCAAGACATTTCTGCAGCCCGGCGCTCACGACGTCGAGCTCCCAGGTATCCACCTCGACCGGCATGCCGCCGAGTGTCGCCGTGGCATCGACATAGGAGAGGGCGCCGTAACGGCTGCATATTTCGCCGAGACCATCGAGCGGCTGAACCATGGTTGTCGAAGTATCTCCGTGAACGCAGGCGACGAGTTTCGGCCGCTCGCGTTCGACCGCCGCCTCGATTTCATCCATATCGAAGACGCGTCCCCATTCCGCTTCGATCGTCACGACTCTCGCGCCACAGCGCTCAGCGATTTCGGTCAGCAAAAGTCCGAAGCGTCCAAAAGACGGGATCAGCACCGTCTCACCCGGCTCGATCAGCGAGACGAGTGCCGCTTCGATGCCGGCCCGCGCCGTTCCGTCGATCAGGAAGGTCCACCGATTTTCCGTCTCGAACACCGCACGGTAGAGCGCCATCACCTCGTTCATGTAGCGTGTGAATTCAGGGTCGAATTGCCCGAGCAGGGGTGCCGACATTGCGCGCAGTACACGCGGATAAGCGTTGCTCGGCCCCGGCCCCATCAACAGGCGCTGCGGCGGATCGAGTTCGTCGAAGATCCGCAAATCCTCACGCATGCGCGTGCCGCTGTGCGAGACGGTCCATGAAGCCGAGCAGAACCTGCGCGGCCCAGTCTACGTCGGCAGCCTCCACCGCCTCACGCGGGTTATGACTGACACCGCCCGCGCAACGGATGAAGAGCATCGCAACAGGCGCAAGCTTCGCCACGCTCATGGCATCGTGGCCTGCACCGCTCGAAAGCCTGAAGGACGGCATACCCAGATCCTCGATGGCTGCGGCAAGTATCTCGGAGAGATCCGGATCGCATTTGCAAGCCGGCAGATCCTGATGCACGGCAAGTTCGATCGAGACATGTCGCGTTCGCGCGATTTCTTCGAGCGAAGCGTGGAATGAAGCCGCGGCGCCATCCCGCTCCGGCACATCCGGTGCGCGAAGGTCGACGGAAAAATGCGCTTCGCCCGGGATGACGTTGGTGGATGCCGGCAGAACCTCGATCTTTCCGACGGTCGCCACGAGCCCACGCGAACCTGCCGAGGCGATATCCTCGAGCGCGAGAATGGCTTCCGCCGCGGCGACGAGTGCATCGCGCCTCATCTCCATCGGGGTCGTCCCGGCGTGACCGGCGGCGCCCTTGACACTAACATTCATGCGAAGCTGGGACGCTATTTCGGTGACAATGCCGACCGGCAGGCCTTCCGCTTCGAGCACCGGCCCTTGCTCTATATGCGCTTCGATATAGCCGAGGACTTCGCCGGGCATTCTCGCGGCGCGGGAAATCTTCGCGGCATCGAGCCCAAAATTCGAGAAGGCTTCCGCCAGCGATATACCGTCGCTGTCGATATAGTTCCCAACAGGAACTTCGAACCCGCCTGCCATGGCGCGGCTGCCGATCATCGATGTCGGAAAACGCGATCCTTCCTCGTCTCCGAATGCGACGACTTCGACGGCGAAGGGAAACCGCCTGTCCACCGCCGCGAGCACCTCGACACAGCCAAGCCCAAGCATGATTCCGAGAGCGCCGTCATATCGGCCCGCGCGCTGAACGGAATCGATATGCGAGCCGATGATCAATGCCGGCGCGCCCGGCTCTGACGCTTCATAGCGGCCGATGAAATTTCCGGCTTCGTCAAGTCTCACGGACATGCCCGCCGCACGCATCCATTGCGCCAGCGTTTCGAGAGCGGCAGCGTGCGCGCGGGTCAGGAACCTTCGCGTGAGGTGTTCGGCCGTCTCGCTATAAGGAGGCTTGCCAAAGAAGTCGCAGCGACCCACCGCCACGCTGCCGACACTCGATTTTTCCGCCACATAGTTCATCGCACTCAACTGCCCAGATATGTCGTGTAACCGAACGGGCTCATGATCAACGGAACATGATAGGCCCGGCTCGGATCGCCGACTGAAAAGCGCACTGGGACATCCTCGAAAAATGGCTCCGTGCCGGATTGCGGGGGGGTACCGCGGCGATACTCGCCCACAAAGAAGACAATCTCGTATTGACCGGCCGTGAAGTCCGCGCCTTCGAGCAGAAGCGCCCGGCCATCGTCACCGAGCGCCACCATTCGGGATGCCGTAACCTCGGGCGCCAGCCTCCGCACGGAAATGCGCAAGCCACCCGCACCGACGCCTCGAACCGTGTCGAGAACATGCGTCGTCAGTTTGCCGGCCATGTTCCGACGAACTCCTCTGTACGATAGGCCAGAAAATCGCCGAGAATTTCCACCCGGTCGTCGAGGAAAAGCTGACGCGTGATGCCCGCAACAAGTCGGGGCACCGCGAATTTCATGCCCGATAGCGAGGAGGCCGAGAGGCCGAGACTGGCCAGCGCCGAATAATTGAAAGCAAAGAGGCCGTGGAGCCTTTCCGCGGCTTCCGGTCCGCGCGGCAGGAACTCGAAATTGGGACCGAGATAGGGATGCTCGTCGACCAGCGGATGGGATTTTCCAATCGGGCGATAGCGATCCTTCCAGCGGGCGATGTCGTCGACCAATGGCCGCAGTTCCGGTCGAAGCGCGGCGTCGGTCAGAAGCCCAGTGCTGATTACGAGAAAGGAAAAATCGTAGCTGCCCCTGGCGGTCATGACGCGCACACCGTCGTCCAGCGCCATTACCTCTTCCCACGGCTCTGCTGCATGAAGCCGGAAACCGGGATAGGCGGATGCCCGATTGTAGGTGTCGTTCGTCGGCGGCTGGCTGTGATCGAGAAAGAAGCCGACGCCGCGATATCTTTCCTCATCGTTCATGTCCGCGAAATGGCGCATGAAGCCCGCATTTTCCATGAAGCGGATCGGATTGATGCGTGGCAGTTCGGTCTTGCGAAAAAACACATGCGCCTCGCGCACACCGGAGCGCAGCGCATATTGGGCGTTGTCGAAGGCGGAGGCTCCGGCGCCGAGGATGCCGATCGATTTTCCCTTCAGCGCATCGTAATCGATCGCCTGCGAGGTGTGCCCATAAAGATGGTCTGGCAGGGCCTTCGCGACAAATTCCGGCACATGCCATTCGCCGCCGCCCTGAATGCCGGTCGCAAGCACGACCTTGCGCGCGAGGATAACGCCCTGTTCGGGCGCGGCGGCGCCCGAGACGGCAAGCCTGAACACGCCTTCATTCGCCGGCTCGACCAGATCGAGATGCACCTCGTTGCGAACCGGCAGCTCCAGCACGGCGCGGAGCCAGCGGAGATAGCTCATCCAGTCTTCCTTGAGAATCTTATCGAGCGCGCCCCATGCGTCGAGCCCATGCTGTGCTTCCCACCAGGCACGGAAGGTCAATGATGGAATGCCGAGATCAGGCCCGACGAGATGCTTCGGCGTGCGCAGCGTCACCATCCGCGCGTAGGTTGCCCACGGCCCCTCGAAACCTTCGCGATTCTCGTCGATCACGAGGATGTTCGAGACCTTCTCCCGAATGAGACCGAAGGCGACCGCGAGGCCGCCCTGCCCGCCGCCGACGATCACGACATCCCAGACATGCAAGCCGGAGGGATGCGCTCTCGATCGCACCCAGGATTGCGTCGGATAATCGAGGCAGTCGAGATCGTGCCTTACCCGGGCGGCGAGCTCCGCCAGTCCGCATCCGACTCTTCCAGGCTCGTCACGCAACGACAATGTCATCCGGCAACGCCCGCCCCTTTTATGTTCATGTCGAGGAGGCGGTATCGCGCGATCTCGATAATCTCGGCGATCGCGATCCGCCTTTCTTCCTCGCCATGACCGCCGAGGCGACGACCGAAAGCTTCGAGAATGGATTTCTTGTCGTTCCGCCGCGCGCAGATGACAAAGGGGAAACCGAATTTGCGCCTATAGGCCTGATTGAGGGTGTGGAAGCGCATGCCCTCCTCGCGCGTGAGATGCATCAGGCCGGCGCCGCCCTGCTCCCTGCGCGAATTCGGAGTGAGCGCATGGACAACCATCATTTTGCCGGCGAGATCCGGATGAGCGCGGATCAATTCGATCTGAGCCGCAGCGCCGGCCTCCTCGATAATCGCGGCGCAGGCATCGATCAGTGCGCCAGCATCGGCGAATGGGCGCCGGTCGGCTGCCTTCCTCGCAATCCATGGCGAATGCTCGAAGAGATGGCCCAACTTCTCGACGAAGACGTCGCGACTCCATTTGTTCACCTCGTCAAGCGTCGGCGCGGAAATCGCCGCGGATGATGCAGCCAGACCGATGGTCATCGTCTCCCTCCACGCTTGCAGGCCTTGAATATTGTTATCTCGTCGTTCAGCGCTCGGTCCGGATCGCGCTCTCGTGCCACGTGCGGAGTAGCAGGTGCTGAAGTGCCGTCAGCGCCGCAAAATTGAAGACTCCGAGGCCGGAGAGCAGAAAGAGCGCAGCAAACATGCGCGGCGTATCGAGATCGTTCGCGGCCTCGACGATGCGCCAGGCGAGACCTGTGGCGCTGCCGGAGCCGGCAACGAATTCCGCAACGACGGAACCGATCAGCGCAAGACCGCCGGAAATCTTCATGCCACCGAGGATGTAGGGCAACGAACTCGGCAATTCGAGTTCGACGAGGCGCTGCCACGATGTCGCCCGGTTGAGAAGAAAAAGATCGCGCAGATTGTGGTCGACACTTCTGAGGCCGAGCGTCGTATTCGACAGGATCGGGAAGAAGGCGACGACGGTGGCGAGAATGAGCAAGGCACGGTCGACATGATCGAGCCCGACCCAGATGAGCAAAAGGGGTGCGATCGCGATCATCGGCGTGACCTGCAAAATCACGGCAAGCGGGAAGACAGCCATTTCCAGAATGCGAAAGCGGGCGAAAATGACGGACATCCCGATGCCGCTCAGCACGGCCAGCAGGAAGGCCTCGATCATGACTGAGAAAGTGATCGCGAGCGATCGCAGCAAAACGGGCCAGTTCTGTGCCAGCGCCTCCCCGATGACCGAGGGTGCCGGCAGAATGACTTTCGAGACGCCAAGCTCGCGAACGGCGATCTCCCAGACGACGACCAGAAAAAGGACGAAGGTGATCGGCACCACGGCATGAAGCCAGCGGCCGGCGGTTTCGGATCGCATGAAGTGCAGCGGCAGAAGCCGGAGACGACGGGGCTCGGTTGCGATCACGGACATCAATGTTCTCCATCGCCGGCGGCGCTGGCGCTGTGAAGTGCAGCCGAGACCCGCGTACAATATTCGCCATAGTCAGAGGACGTCCGGAATGCTTCGTTGCGCGGATAGGCGGCGTCTATCTCGATATCGTCGCTCAGCCGGCCCGGACGGCCGGTCATGACGACGATGCGCGACGAGAGATAAACGGACTCATAGATGCTGTGGGTGACGAAGACGACGGTCCAGCCCTGCTGCTCCCAGAGGTGGAGAAGATCGTTGTTGAGTTTCGTCCTCGTGATTTCGTCGAGCGCGGCGAAGGGTTCGTCCATCAGCAGGATTTTAGGCCGCTTGACCAGCGCACGCGCAATCGAGACGCGCATTTTCATGCCGCCGGAAAGCTGGCGCGGATAGGCCGCCGCGAAACGAGCCAAGCCGGTCATCTCCAGCGCTTCCGTGACCCGGTCGTGAGCATCCTTGCGCTTTACACCGCCGAGCTTCAACGGCAGGTAGACATTGTCGAACACGGTGCGCCAGGGCATCAGCGTCGGCTCCTGAAAGACGAAGCCGAGGTCGGGCATCGGATGGCCCTTGGCGTCATAGGTCGACGTGGGCCAGTCGATTTCGCCCGCGCTCGCGGTGCCCAATCCGGCAATCAGCCTGAGCAGCGTGGACTTTCCGCATCCCGACGGACCAACGAGGCTGACGAATTCGCCCGCATTGATGTCGAGATCGATCTTCTCGAGCGCGTTGGTGCCGTTCCGGTAGGTCTTCGTGACGCCGTCGATGCGGATGATCGGCCGCTTCGATGTCGCTACGGCATCGCTTTCCATTACCGGAACTGTCTTCGCGGGAAAGCTCTGCGCCGTCGGCATGACGATCGAGGTTTTGAAATTCTCAACCAGGTTCACGACGTTGCCTTCCCTCGCCATCGATCAGCCACTCGTTCTCACTCACGCTCACGTCGCATGGCGGAAGCCACCGGCCATCCGCCATCGACGCCAACTCGTTCAGGCAGCGCGCGACGCCGCTTCCTTCCGCTTGCCGTTGCCCGAGGTTCCCTCGCCGGCATAGGCCGTCGTTTCGAGCAGAAAGCTCTTGAAGGCGTCGGTGATGATCTCGGAAAGGCGGTGCAGAACGTTATGGCCGATCAGGCCGAACAGCGCCGTACCGATACCCATGGCGGTGGCAAAGAGCGCGGTACCGATGCCGCGGCTGACGGCGCCCGGATCCGAGATGCCGCCGGCCGAAAGCGCCGTGAACGTATCCATGATGCCGAGAATGGTGCCGAGCAGGCCGAGCAGCGGCGCCGCCGTCACGATCGTGTCGAGAATCCACAGGCGGACGTTCACCCGGCTGTCGACGCGCAGATAGAGCGCCGCACTCAGATCCTCGAGCCGCTCATAGGACATGTCGGACTGGCGCTGCATTTCGACATATTCGACCATCGCCTGGCTCAGAACATCGCTCCGGCGCTTGATCTTCGGCATGGGGTGGCTGCGGTCGGCGCTCATCACGACCTTGTGGATCGCGTTTCCGATGCTGCGGCTCACCATGTTGAGATAGGCGTAATATGCGAGCCGCTCGATGATCACGAAGGTGAGCACGACGATCGACGCATAGAGCAGATCGATCGAAGCGGTGTGGAGAAGGTCGGTATTGAACATCATGCTGCACCAATACTGTTGGAAGAAACCGGATCCGGGTGTTGAATCTTCACGTGGCTCAACCCGGCGAGACAAATTCGATCGTAACGAGGAAGACGTGCGCCGCTTGTCCCGGCCAGGCATTCGCCGGGATGGGCGGTGGATTGCCGTTGGTCACTGTCGAGATCGCCTGCTGGTCGAGGATAGGCGAGCCCGCACTGCTGATGACGGACACATCCGAGATGGCGCCGCTGCGGTTCATCGTGAACTGGATCTTCGCCGATCCCTGCATCTTCTGGAGGCGCGCCTTGCGGTCCTTCGGATATTTGGTGATCGATTTGAAGTAGCTGTGCAGCACACCGATGAATTGCGGTTCGATCGATGACACGACGGGCCTCGCCTGAACAGGTGCAGGCGGCTGCTTGACGGGCACCGGCTGCTGAACCTGCTGCACCACGGGCTTTGGCGGCGTGGGGGGCTTCGGCTTCTGCTTCTTGGGTTTGGGCGGCAGCAACGGCACGGTCGGCGCCGTGGTCACCGGCGGGGGTGGCGCTTCCTGGACAGGCGCCGGCGGCGTTGGCTCCGGCGGCGGCGCCATCAGCGTTACCGCGACTTCTTCCACGGGGGGCGTCGGAGGCGGCGGCGGGGGAAGCGGCTGCTGATGGGCCATTCCCCAAACCGCAGCGACCGTCACCAGGAAGGCAAAGGTATTTGTGGTCCGTTCGGTGGTGCGACTGCTGGCCTGCATGGCTATTTTGCCTTTGCCACAATGGATGCGGCCGGAACACCCGCCCGCTTCAAGGCATCGAGAACATCCACGAGATTCTGCAATTCGGAAGCGCCGTCGCCGGCGATGATGACGATCGGCTTGACCTGCGTTGCGAGCAATTTCAACTGATCGGTCAGCTGATCGATGGTGACGGCATTGCCGTCGAGGTAGGTGTGGCCGTCCTTATCGATAGTCAGCGTGACCTTCTTCTGATCGACGAGCCTTTCGGTTTCCGACGATTGCGGCAACGCCACCTTGAGGCCCAGAGCCGGGAGCACGTTCATGCTGATGAGCACGAAGAACACCAGCAGAAACATCATGACGTCGATCATCGGAATGATTTCGATGCGCGCGCGGCGCTCGCGACGTTCAGGCCAATCTCTCATCTCGCCTCCTTGTGTCCATCGGACAACACAACAATTCCGAGCCGGCAAGCATCTCTAAAGAACTTCCTCGAAGCCTGGCTCCGCCAGACGTTCCGACGAGACCTCCTTCGTCGTCGCAAGGCCCGCTCGCGCGGGCGCCTTCGAATAATCGCGCGTGATTTCTTCCTCGCCGTTCTGACGAAGGAGGTCCAGCAGGCGCCGACGCATGATGAGGCCCGGCCTGTCGGACGGCATATGCGCCTCGATCTTGCGCTGAACGTCCAGAATGGCGTCGCAGTCGGTCGCTTCGAGAACCTCGCGATCCTCCTCGACAATCGCCGCATCCCATTCGATCAGCTTCTGCGCGGGGCAATCGGCTTCCGTGTCGTTGCGGAAGAGAAGCTGGATCAACTGGATTCGGTCATCGTCGATCGGCGTCGCGACATTGATGATGATGTGCCGGACGCCGCTCGGATATTCCATGTCCATGCGCCGGCCAAAGGGCATGTACCAGTGATTGTGCATCGTGCGCGTGGTAAGCGGCTCCGTGCAGCCCGTCACCTGATGGGCGCTCGGTGGATTGAGAATCTCGGCTACCGTGAAGCCCTTGAAGCCGTAGTCGGTCTCCTCGATTTCGTATTTGGCGGGCTTCGGCTGCGCCATGTTGCCGAAGGTCCTCTTGTGCACGAAGGAGAAGTGCGCGTTGTCGAACGAGTTCTCCATCAGGCGCAGCGGCGCCGTGCGCCACGATTCGTAGAACTGAAAGATGCGGCGGAAGCCAGGGTCGCGGTCTTCCGGAATATCGAAGATAGGCGCCAGCGGTTCTTCGAGAGCGACCCAGGCGTAGCCATAACGCGCCGCGCAGCGATAGGCCTCGACGTTGAGGCGCGGCACCGCGCCGTCGGTCTGTGGCACGCGTACGAGCGCGCCGGCGGAGTCGTAGGTCCAGCCATGATAGGGGCAGACGATCTGCCCCTTCTCGCACCAGCCCTTCGATAGTTTCGCCGTGCGATGACGGCAGCGGTCTTCAAGCGCGACCGGCTGCCCTTCCGCGTCGAGAAAAAGCACGAGATTCTCGCCCATCAAACGGAAAGGCTTCGGCCCATCGCTCAGCGCATCCAGCCGAACCGTCGGATACCAGAAGCGGCGAAACGTCTTCTGCTGCGTCGTCAGCATTCTTCGCCCTCCGTCTCGCATGCCGACGAGATTCCGACGCGTTTCGCTTCGCCGGAGAGCGCGGCAATGGCGCACTCACTCAAAATCATCGTGGCGATGGCGATACGCGGTTCGATCATCGGGGCGGCCTCACTCGTGAACATGACGGGAATTTTGCAATCCCCGTGCCACCCAAAAACCGCAGAATCGCGTAGGGACTGCCCGCCGAATACGCAGAAGGCGCCATCAGAAGACCGCCGATGCCGGTAAATTGAAGCCGGTTCCGGGGCTTTATGGAGTAAATGATTACTGAATAAGCATGCCTCCGCAGGGGCATTGTGGCGGTCTGCTGCGAAAAACCCCATGAATCCAAGCGCTTAACTTCGGCACGAAACGGCGACGCTGAACAATCTTGTTCGAAAATTGTGCGCCCTGCGCGTCCATGCGGCACAATTGCTCCGCAGACAATCGACACGATGCGCCTCTTGCACAGGCTTTTCGGGCTGGTGCCGCCGTCGACCGCTCCTATCTATGGAGCATCAAACCCATCGAAGAACCCGCCGGAGCCCTCCATGACCATGCTTTCCATCCTTGATCTCGTGCGCGTCACGGAGACGACCGATGCACGCGGCGCCCTCGACAATGCCCGCGATCTCGCCGCGCATGCGGAGAACTGGGGCTACAGACGTTTCTGGGTGGCCGAGCATCACAACATGGCGGGCATCGCGAGCGCGGCGACATCGCTGGTCGTCGCGCATATCGCGGCAGGCACACGCAGCATCCGGGTCGGCGCCGGCGGGATCATGCTTCCCAATCACGCGCCGATCGTCATCGCCGAACAGTTCGGTACGCTTGCGCGGCTCCATCCCGGCCGTATTGATCTCGGCCTCGGCCGAGCGCCCGGCACCGATCAGGTGACGGTACGCGCGCTGCGCCGGACGCTTTCCGGCACAGACAGTTTTCCGCAGGACGTGCTCGAGCTGCAGGCGTATTTCCGTCCCGTCCAGCCCAACCAGAGCGTACAGGCCGTGCCCGCGGCCGGGACCGAAGTGCCGCTCTGGATTCTCGGATCGAGCACCTACGGCGCGCAGCTCGCCGCCGAACTCGGCCTGCCCTACGCCTTCGCCTCGCATTTCGCGCCGGAGCTTCTGCTACCCGCGCTCAACATCTATCGCAGCCGCTTCAAACCATCGGCCCAGCTCGACAGGCCGCATGCGATGGTGGGCGTGAACATCATTGCCGCGGATACCGACGCGCAGGCGCGGCGTCTGGCGACGACCCAACAGATGTCCTTCGCCAATCTCTTCCGCGGCGCCCGCAGGCTGAGCCAGCCGCCGATCGACGATATCGAGACCTACTGGTCGCCGATGGAGAAGGCGCAGGCCATGCGGATGCTGGAGCGCTCGATTGTCGGCTCGCCGGAAACAGTCCGGGCCGGGATCGATGCGCTTGTGGGCGAAACGAAGGCGGACGAATTGATGATCGTCTCCGACATCTACGATCACGAGGAACGTCTGCGTTCCTTCGAACTGATCGCATCCATCGGCGAGGAGTTGCCCCGCGCCTCAGCCGGGACGGCCGTCGCCTGATCGAGCGCGTGGAACGTCATCGCGCGTGGCGAACCGTCCGGAGGCTATGGGAGAAAGGGGAGTGGTGCCCAGGGGCGGAATCGAACCACCGACACTGCGATTTTCAGTCGCATGCTCTACCAACTGAGCTACCTGGGCCGCGCGTCCCGCCCGGATGTCCCCGGCGGCAAGGCTCGCGGTTTATAGGAGATTGATTCCGGCCTGTCCAGACCCGGCCCGTCGCTTTGAAGCAAAGACCAAAAGCCAGCGGAACCAAGGTCTTAACGAACCAGCCGGGACGGATCGCGGCTCAGCGGCTCGCAGCGAGCAGCAGGTCGAGGAGGCCCCGCTCGACCTCTTCGCGCGGCCGCTCGAAATTCGAAATCACCCAGCGCATGGCGACATGCACGATCGCACCGACAAGGCCTGCGGCGACGATCTCGGCGCGACCTTCTACGACGCTTTCACGCGGCAGAAGCGGGCGTGCATCGGTTTGCAGGTGTTCGGTGAAAAGAGCCATTGCGTCGCGATAGACGTGTTCGAGCTCGGGCCCGAGGCTCAGCACCTCGATCAGCAGCACACGCGCGAAGAGCGGATCGCGTTCAAGCTCGCCGAAATAAGCGTCGAGCAGCGCGCGGGCCTTGGCCTCCGCCGTATCCTGTGCGGCCGCCAGGGCCGGGACGAGCGCCGCGCCGACCCGCTCGACACAGTGACTGTAGACGGCGATGAACAGGTCGTTCTTGTTGGTGAAGGATTCGTAGAAATAGCGCTCGGTGAGCCCCGCCTCACCACAGACATGCCGGACCGTCGTCGCCCCATAGCCCTGGCTGCCGAATGCCTTCAGGCCCGCCGCGACGAGCCGCGTACGGCGCGCCGCCTGTCGTTCCACGGGGCTCTCACCCCGGTAGCGCCGGCGCGGCTTGATGTCTGGTTCGTCCAACATCGGCTTATCTTGGTATGGCGAGTCGTCAGATACAACCTGACAAATCAACAGTGTTTGGCGACCGAAACACCGCCAGCGACCTCTTGTCCCACCTCCGCCCTCCGTCAGGCGTCGCAGATCCGGATTCCATGCATTGGCCGGGACAAAAAGCCGGCGACACGGCCATTTTCCGAGGCAATCAATATTAAAATCCGGATATCAGTCTAATACTTATATATCGACCGACACACTAGGTAAAACCAAAATTTCATACCGATCATTTCGAACTATACTTGTACTCATTTCACGAATTTAACCCGAATTTAAACGGGGAGATTTCAGGCTGCGGATGAATACATCGCCAATCTGCAAGACGAGGCTGGACAAATGCCGACCTGGAAACTGCCGACCTGGAGTCGCCTCCCCCTGGCGTGGAAACTCCTTCTGCCAATCATGACCGCCCTGGTCATCGGTCTCGGCTCTTCCGCGTGGCTTACGTCCAACCGGGCTGGCGCAACGACGACCGATCTGTCATTCAAGCTCGGCCAGGAAACGGCCGGCCATGCGGTGGCCGACGTCCGTGCCCGCCTCGACAAGACATTCACGATCACGCGAACGGTTGCGCTGGTCGGTCAAGAAGCCCAGTCGCTCGGCATGCAACGGGCCAATATCATCGGCCTGCTGACACGTCTTGCGGCCGCCAATCCGGACATCGCCGGCCTTAGGCTCGAGTTTCTGACGAATGCTTACGACAGTGCGGATGCCGCTCATGTCGGAGAGCAGGGCGCAGCACCCAACGGTCGTCTCGCCGCCTACGTGACAATCGTGGATGGCAAGGCTCAAGTGGCCGCTTCCTCGGAGACCGATCCGATGAAACTCGATGTCTTTGCCCAGACCGCTCAACGCGGCAGGGACACGGTCGTCGGCCCTTACCGGGCAAAACTCGGCGGCAGAGAGAGCTGGATCGTCGCCCTCGCGTCGCCCATCCGTTCGGCCGACAAGATCATCGGCGTGGCCGTCGCCGAAATCGACCTCAGTACGCTCAACGCGGTGTTCAACAAGCTCTCGCCTTTCGAGACAGGTTCGGTTTCTCTTATTTCCAACGATGGCCGCTGGATCACTTACAAGAACCAAGCTCATGTCGGACATCCCATCGTCGACACCTGGGCCAGGCTCTCAAATGCGTTGAATGCCATCGCGCAAGGCAAAGCCGCCGGCGATCTCGACTACTCGATCTCGCTCAAGACCGATGTGCAGCGCTTCTACGTTCCCGTCGCGGTCGGCACCACGGGTACCTATTGGTCGGCGCTCGTCAACCTGCCGATGGACAAGATTGCGGCGCCAACGAAGTCGATCACGCACATGACGCTGATGATCTCTGCGTTCCTCATCGTCATTCTCGGGCTCGTCATCGTGGCGCTCGTCTCCTCGCTGGCCGCCAGGCCAATCCGCGTCCTGACTAGCACGGTCGAATGCCTCGCCGCCGGCGATACGTCGCAATCCGTGACCGGTACGAATCGGGGCGACGAACTCGGCACGATGGCGAAAGCTGTCGAGTTCTTCCGCCGCAAGCTCATCGAGATCGACGAGCTTCAGGCCCAGCGCAAGCACGCCGAACATGAAGCCGAACAGGCACGCCGGAAAGGCATGCTCGAAATGGTCGACCGCTTCGAGCAGGGCGTACAGGGCGTCGTCCAGTCCGTTTCCGCCTCTGCCGTCGAACTCGAAGCCAATGCGCGCTCCATGACATCGGTCGCCGAGGAGGTCAACAAGCAGGCGGTCGCCGTCGCCACGGCAACGCAGGAAGCCTCCAGCAACGTCACGACAGTCGCATCCGCGTCGGAGGAGCTTTCCGCTTCGATCGCCGAGATCAACCGTCAGGTCACCGAGAGTTCGCAAGCTTCGGCCACGGCCGTTTCGGAAGTGACGCAGACGAGCCTCACAGTCGAACAGGTCGCGGCGGCAGCCAACGAGATCGGGGATGTGGTTCGGCTCATCAACGATATCGCCGGACAGACAAACCTCTTGGCGCTCAATGCAACCATCGAAGCAGCCCGCGCGGGCGAAGCCGGCAAGGGCTTTGCGGTGGTCGCCTCGGAAGTGAAGACCCTGGCGAGCCAGACGGCGAAGGCGACGGAGGAAATCTCGGCGAAGATTTCGCATATCCAGACGACGACGGCCGAAGCCGTCGGCGCGATGGACCGTGTGAGCTCCATCATCGGCCGGGTCAACGAAATCGCGGCCACGATCGCCGTCGCCGTGCAGGAGCAATCGGCGGCAACGGGCGAAATCTCGGGCAACGCGCAGCATGCCGCGGCGGGCACCGACGAGGTGAGCCGCAACATTGGCGAGGTGAGCCGAGCGGCGAACGACGCCGGCAATGCGGCTTCGGAGGTTCTGCTCGCATCGGGTGAACTCGCACAGCAGGCGGAACTGCTGCGCCGCGAGGTTGATACGTTCATTGCCGGCGTTCGCGCCGGCTGATCCGGCCGACGCCCGCGCGAATTTGCTCATGAAAGCGATCCGGCGAAAGCCGGCCGCATTCGACGGCTAGCTCGCTTGTTTCAGCACCCGGGCTTTCGGATTGGAAAACTCCATCACCCCATCTTCGACCCGACCGAATTTCAGGCTGACGATGTCGAGCGCGTAGTTCTGATAGAGCTTCCAGGGCGCCTTCGATCCCTGCTTCGGGAACTTGTCGATCGAACGCTGGACATAGCCGGACGAGAAATCGATCCAGGGCTCCGGCGTGACGGAGGGATCGGTCTGGCGCGGCGTGCATTGGCGCGTGCCGGTCTCGTCCATATGGTTGAGCAAGCGGCAGACATATTCGCACGTCAGGTCGCATTTCAACGTCCACGACGCGTTCGTATAGCCGAAGGACGACGCAAGGTTGGGCACGTCGCTATACATCATGCCCTTGTAGTTCATCGTCTTCGACAGGTCGGCATGCTTGCCGTCGATGGTGATGTCGAGATCGCTCAGCACCTGAAGGTTGAGGCCTGTAGCCGTCACCACCACATCGGCTTCGAGTTCAGCGCCGGACTGGAGATTGATACCCTTTTCGGTGAAGGTCTCGATGCGGTCCGTCACGACGGAGGCGCGTTTCGCCTTGATCGCCTCGAAGAGGTCGCCATTGGGCACGAGACAAAGCCGTTGATCCCAGGGGTTGTAGCTCGGCGTGAAATGCTTATCGATGTCGTAGTCCGGCCCGAGTTGTTCCCTGACCTGCTTCAGAATCCACGCCTTCACGTTTTGCGGACTGCGCTTGCAGAGGCGATAGAAATACATGCCGAAAAGCACGTTCTTCCAGCGCGTGATGCCGTAGGCGAGCTTCGCCGGCAGATAACGACGCAACCAGTTCGCCAGGCCGTCTTCCGCCGGTCGCGAAACGATATAGGTCGGCGAGCGCTGCAGCATGGTGACATGCGCGGCCGTCTTCGCCATTTCGGGGACCAGCGTCACCGCCGTTGCGCCGCTGCCGATGACGACGACTTTTTTGCCGGCATAATCGATATCTGGCGTCCATTTCTGTGGATGAACGATGCGTCCGCGGAATTTATCCGTACCCTGAAAGTCAGGCGTATAGCCTTCGGCGTAGTTGTAGTAGCCACTGCACATGAAGAGGAAATTGCAGGTGAAGCGGACGAGTTCCTTTTCCGGGCCGCGCTCGACCTCGACCGTCCATTGCGCATCCTGCGTCGACCAGGATGCGCGTTTGACGAAGTGGCCGAAGCGTATTTTCCGGTCAATGCCGTACTCTTCCGCCGTCTCGCGCAGGTAATTGAGAATCGACGAACCGTCGGCTATCGCCTGCGCTTGCGTCCAGGGCCGGAAGGAATAGCCGAGCGTATACATATCCGAATCCGAGCGGATGCCGGGATAACGGAAGAGATCCCAGGTGCCGCCCAGCCGTTCGCGGCCTTCGAGGATCGCATAGCTCTTGGTCGGGCAATTCGTCTGCAGATGATAGCCGGCGCCGATGCCGGAAATACCAGCGCCGACGATCAGCACGTCGAAATGTTCGGTCGTCATAACGCTGTCTACTCCGGTCATACGGGGTGGCCGTTGAAGTGTTGCATTGATTTAGGCTCTATCCCGGCCCGTTTCCATTTCAAATTTCGTCGGGTATGCCACGCGTTTTGTACAGCCAATCCTTTTTGTCTGACGGTCTTCGCTTTGAAATGGGCCTCTTCATTCGAAATCCGAAGCCGATCGAAACCCGCGTGATTGGTCTTATTACGCTGACACACGCATTACGCGATGTCGCGAGTCGAATATCCCGTTATAGTTGTGTTAACGATTATATGTGTCACTATGGTTGTAGGAAAACGGTGATTCGTGGCCACAAAGGCCTCGATGCCCGCTTCTTCCCCAAGGGAGACCGTCGGAACTCAACCGGAGATTGCAGGATGTCCGTCCAAGCTCTAGCCACCGAACAATCAAGCTGGGGTGCTCGCCAAAGCACCGCCCACCCGCTGTCCAAAGCCGCACCGGCCGCCATGGTCTCCTCGCCGCCAGCAGCGGAAGAGCCGGCCCTGACCCGCCATCGCGCGCGCATGCTGCTCGACCTCTACAATGCCCGCATGAAATTCTTCCCGACCGGGCTCTTCGCCGATCCGGCCTGGGACATGCTTCTCGACCTCACCCATGCAAGGCTGGCCGGCAAGCGCGTTTCGGTTTCGAGCCTTTGCATCGCCGCGCATGTACCCGCGACGACAGCGCTCCGCCGTATTGGCGATCTCGTCACCAGCGGCCTTGCGACGCGCATAAAGGACGAGAATGACGGCCGCCGTGTCTTCGTCGAACTGACCGACGACGGCTTCGCGCGCATGGGGCTCTATCTTGAAAGCGTGCTCAAATCCATGAGCGCCGACACCAGCCTCGTGCTGAAGAAGGCCTGACTGCCGAACGGGAGCCTCTTTCCGGAGGCGCCTAGTTCATTTGGTCCTTGAGGGGGATCGCGCCTGTCCAGACATTGCCAGCCCATGGCAGCGGCACGACAAAGCTGCCGCAAAGGGAGGCGGGCATGGTCTGGAGCGAGACGGCGCTTGAAGAGTTGGGCGGCCGACGCGCCCTCATCACGGGTGGAGCCAGCGGCCTCGGCTACGAGACGGCAGCAGTGCTGGCGCGGCGCGGCGCGCGTGTCCTCATCGCCGACCGCAATATCGAAGGCGGCGTGGAAGCCCTGCGCCGCCTGCGCGCCGCGAACCCGGGCGCGGATATTTCCTTCAAGGCGCTCGATCTCGCCGATCTGGCACAAATTCGCGCCTTCGCCGCCGATCTGGTCGAGGCCGGACAACCTCTCGACATTCTCGTCAACAATGCCGGCATCACACCGCCACTCGCGCGCCGGACGACGGCCGACGGCTTCGAACTCAAGTTCGGCATCAACTATCTCGGTCATTTCGCGTTGACCGGCCTGCTGCTGCCGCTTCTCCTGCATGCGAAAAGGCCACGCGTCGTCACTGTGTCGAGCATCGCGCACCGTCAGGGACACATTCACTTCGACGACCTGCAGCTCGAGCGGCACTATGATCCGCAACGCGCCTATAACCAGACGAAGCTCGCCTGCCTCCTCTTCGCCCTCGAATTGCAGCGGCGCTGCGATGCGGCGCATCTGAATCTGATGAGCATCGCCGCCCATCCCGGCGTGGCGCGGACGTCCCTGCCCGCAAGCCGCAAGGGACAAAAGCGCCAGCGCTTCACCGACTATCTGGTCGACATCATCCTGCCCCTGACGATGACGCTTCTTGGCCAGTCCGCCGAACGAGGCGCGCGACCGATCATCCATGCGGCGGCCGCGGCAGGCGTTGTTGGCGGCGGCTTTTACGGCCCCGATGGCTTCGGTGAGATGAAGGGCGATCCGGCGCCGGCCAAAGCTTCCGCCGAGGCAAAGGATCCGGCGGTCGGCAGCCGGCTCTGGGCGGCCTCGGTTGCCCTCACCGGCGTCGACTATGGCGAGCTGGATCAGGCCCGCCTTGCCGATGCGGCACCTCGCTAGCCGGCGACCAGATCGTTATATTCCGGATGCTTCTTGAGGAAGGCGGCGACGAAGGGGCACTGCGGCACCATCTTGATGCCTTCGGCGCGGATCATGTCGAGGGCGCTCTTAATGATTTGTGTGCCGACGCCCCTGCCACCGATCTCCTTCGGCACGATCGTATGGATCAGGACGATGGGATCGGGCTTTCGTTCGTAATCGATATGAGCCGTGACCCCGTCGACCACGAGCTCAAAGCGATTGCGGGCGCGGTTGTCGGTGACTTCGCCTGACATCGATCTCTCCTTCTGTATTTCCCCCAAGCTAATGCGTCGGGCGCCCATATCAAGCGGGGAACAGGCCCTTTGTCCAAATGGACGATCCTTCTCGCTCCGGGAGCGGCGAAGCTTCGCCGGCGCTGAACAAGGGGACCACATGGCACGCTGGACACCGGCAGACATTCCCGATCTTTCCGGGCGTCTCGCGCTCGTAACGGGCGGCAACAGGGGGCTCGGCCTCGAAACGGCGGCCATGCTGGCGGCCAGAGGTGCCGATGTCGTCATTGCCTGCCGCAACGCCTCCGCCGCGGACGAGGCACTTGCCAAGCTCAGGGCGCGTGCGCCGGCGGCGAAAACCGAGGCCATGGATCTCGACCTGACGCGGCTCTCCTCGGTGCGGGCCTTCGTGCAAGACTTCACCCGCCGCCACGACCGCCTCGACATCCTCGTCAACAATGCCGGCGTCTTCGGCATCAATCAGGGTCTGACGGAAGACGGCTTCGAGCTCCATTACGGCACCAATCATTTCGGCCATTTCGCCCTGACGCTTGGCCTCATGGAGCTTCTCGCCAGGGCGCCTGCCCCGCGCATCGTCGCCGTCACCAGCATGATGGCGCGGCAGGGCAAGATCGATTTCGACGATCTCGACCGGCGCAAGGGCAAATACAGCAAGTGGCAGGCCTATTCGGATTCGAAGCTCGCCAACGTCCTCTTTGCGCAGGAACTTCAGCGGCGCATGGAGCGAGCGGGGATTCCGGGGACGGCCGTACTGGCCCATCCGGGCTATGCGGCGACCAACAGTCCCTTCGGAGGAAGTTCCATGACGCCGACGCCGGCGGAGGTCGTACTGCTCGTCATCGGCAGCGCCTTCTCGCAAAGCCCGGCTATGGGCGCGCAACCGACGCTGATGGCCGCCACCCTGCCCGGTGCCAGTCCCGGCACACTGTTCGGTCCGGGCCGGATGGGCGGCATGCGCGGCAGTCCCGTGGCGGATGGCCAGCGTATCCCGGCCGACGCCGAGACCGCAGCCAGACTCTGGGCCGTTTCGGAACAACTGACGGGTGTGCGTTTTCCGGCGTGAACCGGATCAGAGGGCCGCGCGGGCCGCGTCTTCGCTGTCGAAGAAACTGAAAAGCTCCGGCAGCCCGCTCGTTTCCAGTGCCTGCATGACATCCTTCGAGGCAGGCGCGATGACGCCGAGCTTTACCTGGCGCTGCTTCAGCGTCTTGCCGGCGGTCACCAGCAACCTGATACCGAGCGACGACAGGAAATCGACGTCCTTCAGGTCGAGAAGTGCAACGGCGCCCGGCGTCTTGATCGCGCCCACTTCGGCGTAGAAGCGTGTCTCGATCTCGCCGACCTTCGTCGTGTCGAGCCGGCCGGAAAGCTTGATGGGCTTGAAAACGGTGGCGTCGGTCATTTGGGCTGTCCGGTGAAGGGGCTGGGTGCGTGACGCAAGTTATGTCCGCACTGTAACGAATTCATGACAACCTGACAGCAAGATCATTCCTGCTGTGTCGCCGTCTCGACCAGCGTCGTATAGCGCTGCAGCAGCCAGAGGGTCCGCTCGAACAGCGTCGTCGAAGCATAGAGCGTATCGTGTTCGGCCGGGCCTATATCCTCCACATCCATCACCTGCCGGCGTACGCGCTCCATCTGCGTCGAGCGATCGGAGGTGAAATCTCGCAGCAACGCGAGATCGTCGCGATCCCTGTTCTGGAAGGCATCGTTCGCGATCGAGAGAATGGTGTGCATGCTCTCACCGAGCGCGAAGAGAAGGCGACCGAACTTGCTTTCCGCTGCAATCGTTCCGGCCGCCTTGATGGTGCGTACATAATCCGCCACGGCGAGAATGAGGCTCAGCAGGATTTCGTTCCGCTTCTGCATCTCGACGACATCGAGCAGCACGTCGCGCGCGCTGTTGTTGTCGAGGATGTTGGTCAGGAATTCGCCGCATTGGCGCGCGACCGAGGCCGCGCTCTGCGAAAGAAGATCGGGCCCCAGTTTCGAAACGCCATCGAGGCGCACCGCATCGACGATGTCGGGCAGGAATTCGAACAGACGCGCCTGTTCGCGCTCGACGAGATCGAGTGCGGCACGGGGCTCATCGAGCGCTTCGGCATATATATAGCGCGGCTTCGACAGGGCCTCTTCGACGGTCGGCGGCGACAGGCGCCTGATCGCATGCATGATGCGGTCGCGGAACATCGTCGTAAGGACGGCGGAGACAATCTGCAGCAGAAGGTAGACGAGCGCCACGGCTGTCGCATGGTTCGCCGTCAGCATGAAGACGAACGCCTTGATGCCGGGAAGGTGGAGCGATAGCTCGACCGCAAAAATCGGCAGGATGACGACGACGCCAACGAGTTTCACCGCGACCTGCATCCAGGCGATCTGGCGTCCGATGCCGCGCAGGTTGGTCGAGAGAAGCGCAATGCTGATACCGGAACCGAGGCTCGCACCGACGACGACGACGATCGTCTGGTCGATGGTCAGCAGCCCGACATTGGCCATAGTGACCGCGATGATCGAAACCGTGGCCGAACTTTGCGCAACGATCGTCAGCACGACACCGATCAGGAAGGCGAGCACATAGGACGAGGCGGCGAAGCTCAGGAATTCGCGCACCGACGCCATCGTCTTCAACGGCATGGCGCCGCTCTTGATGAGTTCGAGGCCGAGAAAGAGGAGGCCGAGGCCGAGCACCGCGCCCAACAGATGACGAAAGCGAGGCGCCTTGTCGATGTCGAAGTAATAGGCGATGCCGGTCGCGCCGAGAAGAAACAAGACGGCGAGCTTCACATCGACCGCCGAAAGCAGCACCAGCGCCGAGGTGCCGACATTCGCCCAGATGACCATCGGCACGACGCGCTCGACCTCGACGAGGCCGGCTGTCACCATGCCGATCGAAATGAAGGTGATCGCATTGCTGCTCTGCGTCAGCGCGCCCGACAGGATGCCGACCAGCGCCGAGACAGTCGTATTGCGGGTCGCGGCTTCGATCAGCCGGCGAAACCAGCTTCCGGTCAACTGCTTCAGATTGTTGCCGATCAGCTTGACGCCGACGAAGAAGAGACCGAGTCCCCCGAATATGTCGACGAACATCTCCATGGTTCGCTCTACTCTCTCGAATACTAACTTGAACTACCGATCGCTTTATTTGCGGATGGCGCGCATGGCCATGAACACGGCAAGGAAGAGAAAGGCAAAGCCGATCGCCAGCGAAATCCAGAGCGTCCGCTGCACGCTGCGAGAAACTTCGGCAATACGCTGATGCAGAAGATTCCGCCGGTCGTCGGCGAAAGCCTGAGCCTGGGCCACGACCTTATCAAAGGCCTCGTTGAGGGGACGGTCTTTCCCGCGCACATACTGGTCGACGGCGCGTATGGAAAGCGGGTCCTCCGCCCTGAAGAGTTTCAGCGCCTCGTCGTAGGCGGCATCAAGATCGTCGTGATGCGTCTGCAAAGCGGCGAGGTCTGCGGTCGGAAAATCGAGTTCCTTCGCCGCCGTCTCGAGATCGTCGAGACGCTTATGCACTTCCGCACGGCGAGTGAGGAAAGCGGAATGATAGGCTGCATAGTCCTCGGCCTTGTAGCCGCGGAGGAGCGTGTTCTTCCATTCCTGGATCTGCGTCTTGAAGGTCACCTGTGCGATGCGGGCATCGTCCGCCAAGGTGGTCAGCCGATCGAGTTCCGTCTGGGTCGCGCTCACGGCCGAATCGAGACGATACATGCCATAAACCGCAATCATGACAATTGCGATCAATACGATCCCGACGGTCGCCGAGAGTGCGAGAACCTGCCGTCTCGTGTCGGCAAGCGACATGCCGCCCGTGTCTTCGCTCATCGTCGACGCCCCCACGCCCGGTTTGCCGCCGGCAGGCGGCACGACATCAGCCGTTCAACGACGAAATCGCCTGCTCGACGCTGTCATGCATTCCGAAGATCGACGCAAAGCCGCTGACGTCGAAGACTTCCTTCACATTGCTGGTGACGCCGCTCAGCGTCAGCGCGCCGCCGGCCGCCTTCACGCGCTTGGCTGTCGTCAACACAACGCGGAGGCCCGCTGACGAAATGTAATCGACCTCTGAGAAATCGATGACGACCTTCTTCGCGCCCGCATCGACGAGCACGTTGGCCTGCTCCTCGAAGGATTTCGCCGTGCTGCTGTCGATCCGCTTTTTCGGCCGCAGGATCAGCGCGTCGCCCCGGACTTCATGGGTCAATTCGATCATAGCTTTTTGTCCCCCTCGGCCTTCAGTCGGCCGCGTTCAGATTCATATGTAACTGCAGACGGTTCAACTCTCCGTCGCGACGATAGTCAAGGCGGTCCATATAGGTCCGCACGAGCTTGATGCCCAGCCCGCCGATTCTTCGCTCGTCCAGCCCCTCGCCAAGTTCCGGTAACTCGGCCTCGACAGGATTGAAGGGCTTGCCATTATCGACCAGCTCGGCTTCGAGACCGCCGTTTCGGAGTTCCACCGTCAATTCGATCCGGTTCTCAGCATGGCCTTCGAAGGCGTAGGACACAATATTGGTGATGAGTTCGTCGAGCGCGAGATTAAGCTGAAATATCTTCTTGGGCGGCAGGTTATGCGCCTCGCCAAACGCCTCCACCGCGTCAAGTACCCGGGCGACCTCCGCGATGTCGTTGCGGAGTGCCATTTCGATCTTGTCCGACAAGGGGATTGCTCCGCTGCACAACAGGTCGGGGCACGCGACTGGTCTCGCTGGCCGCCGGGGGACCGATGTCTCATAACAGCTTGACCGCCTTCGTCAAGCTGGGACCCGGCATGCGGCAGGCTCGTCCTGCACCGCGACAAGCACATGACATTACTGCATTTTGCGGGTTTGACGGCGCGGTCCCCGTGCGAGCTTCGCCGCCCGAGTTCGACGTTGACAGCCCTCCGAGGCCTCGTAATATCCGGCTTTATGCAACCGTAGCGCGGGGATGGGATTTAAATGCTGACGGTACCTGAGGAATTCCTGCTTCTGACCGTCAAGGATGACGATGGCGGTTTCGTCGACATCCCGCGCGAGGCGGTAAGCGCCGGCTTCATCGGTGCGGCGATCATGGAGCTCGCGCTTCAGAACCGCATCGACAGCGATCTCGACCGCATCTGGATCGTCGACAAGACGCCGACGGGCGAGGCTTGCGTCGATCTCGTGCTGCAACAGATTTCGGGGCCGAATTTCGATCTCGAGGCCGCGAAGCTGATCGACCAGCTTGTGGTCTACGGTACCCAGGTCCGCGAACTCGCGCTGGACCGTCTCTGCGAACGGAAAATCCTCGCAAAGGCAGAAGGACGCGTCCTGTGGTTTCTCAAGGCGCGCCGCTATCCTGTCATGGACGGCAAGGAAATCCGCGAGGTGAAGCTGCGCCTCATGGAAGTCCTGCTGCGCGACGAACTTCCCGATCCGCGCGACGTCTGCCTCATGTCGCTGGCCGAAACCTGCGGCATCATCCGCCAGATCGTACCCGCCTCCGAGCTGAAGCGAGCAAGCGAACGGCTCGCGACGCTGGCAAAGATGGATCTCATCGGCCAGAACGTGACGCGCTACATCACCATCTTCCAGGAAGCCGTGGCC
>CAISYL010000139.1 GCA_903889655.1 uncultured Alphaproteobacteria bacterium
GCCCGCATTGCCGAGATCGAAGGGAACGACGAGGTCGCCGCCATGATCGACCAGACCGTCGGTCGAGTCGCCGGGGTTGCGCCCGCGCCCCTCGCCCAGAACGTCGTCCTGCTCGAGCTTCTGGTTGCGGTTCAGCGTGTGGGAATAGAACGGGATCGCCACATAGCTGTCCGCCGGCGCCGGCGTCTTGAAAGGCGCGTCGGCGTCCGTCTGCACGCCGATCGCCATCGAAAGATCGCGTCCGAATGTCTGGCCCATGGAAGTCTCCTTTGCGCCGGCGTCAGCCGAGCGGCGATGTGGTGGTGTAGGTAAGGGTCACGGGAATGACGGCCGCCTTGAAATCGGCTTCCATCGAGGCGTCGATCTCGTCCGTGTCGAGGCCGCCCAGGACGGCGTTGTCGACGACGCCGCCGAGTGTGACGTCGCCGGGCGGATCGCCTTCAGGATCGAGTCGCGCCGCGATCGCGCCGACGATCTGATCGAAGTAGGCGTCGACATTGCGCCCGTTCTTGACCACCGACACGACGATCTGCGCGACATGGTCGTATTCGTAATTCGGGGGCGAGAGCGAGACCGTCGGATCGCCGGTCGAGCCGTCGCGCAGAACGATCTTCGCGCGGTCGGCGAGACCGAAGCGGATTTCATCGGCGGGATTGCGCTCGACGGTGATGCCGGGCGCAAGCTGCTCCGCGATACCTTCAAGCACCGCCGCCAGCGCGTTGAGCGCATCTTCTTTCTTGGTCATACGCCCTCACCGATCTGGTCGAGCTTGAAGCGCACCAGCCGCGGAAAACGCTGCTGCGCCTTCGAGCGGATGCGCGCGATGTCGAGTGTCTTGGTCAGCCTTACCTGAGGCAGCAGCGTGAACATCGGTACGGCGCCGGCCTTGAGTGCCGCGTCGACACGCGCACGGCGTGCGCCTCCGATCGGTACGATGCCGCCCGCATAGGCCAGACTCTTTATCTTGCCGCGCTTGCCGCTCTTTACCTGCGCCTGCGCCACCGTCAGCATCCATAACTTGCCCGGACCGTCCTTATTGGGGATCACGAAGGACGCGCCGCTCTTGATCATTTCGTCGGGTGTCACGCGGACGCCGTTCCATCCACCGACCTTCGCGCTCTTGCGGCGCCCGCCGGCCAGGTTGAACTGGGTCGGGATCGCCATGTAGCGGCCATGCTTCGGCACGATCACCGCGCCCGTATTGAACGCCCGGATGATTTCGGGCGCCTTGGTAAAGACGATGCCGGCCGCGCCGATCGAATTCTCGCGCGGGAAGCGTTTCGTCTGGACGGTGCGCGGCAGCTTCGAGCCGAGGCCCGCATCCCGGATCTGGTCGCGCTCCTGCCCCTGCACGTCGACCAGCATTTCGTCGAGCGCCTCGGTGACCGCCTGGGCGACGCGCTTCTCGTAATCGTCCATCGCCTTCGTGAGATTGCCGGTCACGGCCAGCTTGAAACGAAGGCTCATGACAACCTCACGCGCGGCTGAGTTCGGCTTCCCAGAGAAGGCGCGGCTCGTCCGGCGCGCTCGGCGTGCCGACGCGATAGGTGACGCCCATATAAAGAAGCGTGTCGCCGGCCGCCGGCGCGGCGATCTCCGCCGCCCGGAAGCGCACACGGGGATTTTCGGCGAGAACACCGAGGCCGCCGGTCGTGTATTGCGCGTCGGCGGACCGGAAGCGCACGCGGATCGAGCGGGCCTCGCCGGCCTGGGGGGTGTAGATCGCTACCTCCCCCAGGCCGTCGAAGATCTCCGCGAGGGCGGAGTTCATTTCATCGCGAAAGGACATGCGCGTTACGTGCGCTTGCCCTTCACGAGCGTCTTCGGCTTCGTGCAGTAGGGCAGCGGATTGGCCTGCACGAAGACGTCGACATATTCGTCATACTTCTGATCGGCCGCGATCTTGGCATAACGAGGGAGACCGATGGTGTTGACCGTCTCCATGAAAGGCGCCGGCGCGTTCGGTTGCTCGAAGAGGCCGGGTGCGCCGACCGGGAAGAAATGAGCCTTGTTCGCATCGACGAAATCCACGCCGCCGACCGAGCCGCGATATTCCTCCCAAACGATATCACCCCAGGTGAACGTCCGGTTGACCTGTCCCTCGCGAAGGAACTGGCTCTGCTGATACTTCACCGACTCGGTGACTTCGACATGCGCCGTCAGGTCATCCATGAATGCCGGTCCGGCGTAAGCATGGATATGGTCGTAGATGCCGCCATCGCCGAGTGCATCTTCGATGGTGCGAATAACCGAATTACACTTCTTCTTGACCGCACCCGGCGCAGGATTTTGATTGTCGAGATCGAAATCGATCTCGGCGGCCTGCTGCACACCGAATTCGTCGAAGAGGTCATAGATCACCGACCCGTCGGCGTCGAGAATGAGCCCCTTGACCGCACCGAGGCGCAGATGTTCGACGGTCACATCGAGCTTCGTGACCATGCCGGCAAGACGTTCGTTAACGACCGATTGCACAGTCGCCAACTCGTTGTCCGTTCCGAACTGACGCACGCCGGAAATCTCGTCGGCACGGATCTGATCCTCGATCGGCAGATGCGGCACGTTCAGCGAACGCATCTTGCGGCCGCCGCGCTTGTTCTGATTTTTCTGACCGCCACGGGGCTGCGTCGGAACCAGCGAAAGCACGCCGTTCTTTTCTTCGATCTGGATATTCGGCGTGGTGACGCCGAACTCGCGGAAAAGACCGAGCTTACCGACCTTGCCCGGCGTGAAGGGCATGAGGATGACAGCCGCCGTCAGCTGGCGGAGAGAAAACGCATCGTTTCGGAAAATGTCGAGAGTGGGCATGGGAATGCCTCCTGTTCATATGAAGAGGGAGCCCTGCCCGCCATGGCGGCTCGCAAGGGCTGGTCTGCGAGGGGAAGACGCGCGCGGCTGATACGCCGCGCGCCATGTCGTGGCGATCGTCAGACGGCGGCGAGCGCCTTGATGCCGTTCCAGCGGAGCTGGTCGAGCGCCGCCGCGATCTGGTCCTCGGTGATGCCGTCAGGCCAGACGAGATCGTCGAGCACCACTTCGGCGTCGCAATCGATGACGACAGCCTTCTGATCCGCTTCGGTCGCGTCGACCTCGTCGTAGAGGATCGCAGCCGCGATCTGGGTGCCGTCCGTCGCCGTCGGATTGAGCTGCTTGTACTTGTTGCTGGCCTCGCCGGCGGTCACGGTCACCATGAAGGCTTCGCCCGCGACGGGGTCGGTGCCGGCGTCGGTGATGGTGAGCGTGAGGCCACCGCCGACATACTGGGTGTTGCCGAGCGCGACGCCGACATAATCGCCGTCGGGATCGGTATGGCGCCATTTCGAGGCCGCGCCGGCGCCCCCGACGATGCACTCGAACCTGTGACCGCCGAGCTTGGTCCCGCCGGCAACGACGGGCGCGGGGGTGATGGTCGCGGCCACGGGCGCCGGAAGGCTCGCCGCCCCGACAGCAGTGAGGGCGCCGATGTCCGCGATCGCAACGACCGTCGCCACGCGGAGAAGCGCGCTCATGGCGACGGTGATGGTGCTGCGCGACCGCGTGCCGGGCGCCTCCGAAACAAGGAAGCCACCGGCACGCGGCAGCCTTTCGACAAGTTCACTCATGGCTCAAGTCCTGTTGCTGGGATTTCGGGTTGTCGCGACGGCCCATCCGCCGCGATACGCGTTACTTCGCGCCGGGTCGCGCGTTGCGGGCCGCATAGATCGCGGCGGGGTTGAGTGCGTCCTCGACGCGCGGCTCTTCCGCAGCGCGCCGCTGCGCACCGACGATGGGCGTGCGGGTGCTATCGAGGGCGGAGATCAGGCGGTTCCCTTCCGCCGCCGTCGACTTGACGCCGGCGGTCTTCAGCGCGCGGGCGACGCCGGCGACGGACATGCCTTCGGCGGCGAAGGTCAGTGCGAGGCCGGGATTGGCCTGCGCCGAGGGGAGCGCCGCGATGGCCGCAAGACGGCGCCGCTCGGCCGACACAGCGGCCGCGCAATCGCAGTCATGGCCGGCGCGATTGGCGGAGGTGGGCTCTTCCACCGGCTCCGTCGGCTCGGTCTCGTCGAAGACGCAGCCGTCGAGTTCGGCGGCGGCGATCAACGCTTCTTCCTCGGCTTCGAGAACGCCGGCAAAGGCTTCGAGATCTTCGGCTTCCGGGCAATCGCCCTCGCCCGCCACGATCTCGTTGACGCGCGCGGCGTCGAGGCCTGCGGCTTCGGCAAGCGCCTCGATAACCTGATCGCGCGTCTGCTCGGCGCTCACCTGCGCGTCGACCAATTCGCTGAGCAATGTGCCCAGCTCCTTGCCGGCTTTGGGCTTCGCGGCCGTCTTCTTCGCCGGCTTGCGCGCGGCGATCTTCTTTCGGGCGGCACTCTTTGCCATGTTCACTCTCCTCTGGTTGATAAGGCGGGTGATCCGCCGATCGAGTCCGATGCCCCATGCACCGCTTCCGTTGATGAGGTCCTTCAGCTCGTCCCACGTGTCGTTCGGATGCTGGACGGCGTCGGCAAGTTTCGCGGTCACGGCTTCACGGCCGATGCGCGTGTCGGCCTCCAGACCCTTGATGGCCGCAAGCGTCAGTCCGGCATGCGACCGGTAGGTCTCGACGAAGGTCGAAAAGGTGTTGGCGAGCTGCGAGACTTCCGCCTGAAAGCGGGCACGCGCCTCGGGGGACAGCGGCTCATAGGGCGAACCGTCGGCCTTGCGGGCGCCGTCGAAGATCATCGTGACCTTCTCGCCATACTTCGCGAGGGCTTCCGAAATGTCCCAATGCGTGAGGATCACGCCGATCGAACCGGCTTCGCCCGTCTCCTCGATGACGATCCGGTCGCAGGCGGAAGCGAGCCAGTAGCCGGCGCTGTCGGCGGCCTTGACCGACGCCCAGATAGGCTTGCGTCCGCCGCCGCGCACCGAAGCCTTGCGAAGCGTCTCAGCCGTAGCCCAGCAGCCCGACACCATGCCGCCGAAGGTGTTGATCGGGCAGTAGATGCCCCGCACGTCGTCGTTTTCCTCGGCTGCAGCGAGCTGCGCATCGATCAACGCGTATGGCGTCTCGCCGTAGTACCACCAGCCATAACCGGACGTATCGTCGGTAAGGGTGCCTGCAATCGGCAGCACGGCGATCCCGTCCTTGACGACGAGGTCCGTCGCCCGTTCCGAGGCTGCAAAGGGATTGGGCGCCCCGGCCTGCGCCCGCATGAGATGAAGCGCGAGCTGATCGAAGCCGCGAGGCGCGATCGCGAAGTGATGGCTCATGCCGCACCTGCCTGTTGCTGGTTCTGCGCGTCTTCGGGATCGGGTGCATTGGGATCGGCAACGCCGACCAGGCTGACGTCGGGAAAGGAGATGCCGAGCTCGGTGAGTTTCTCGCGCTCGGTCTTGATCTGCTCGAGAAGCTCTTCCCAGTCCTTGCCCTGCTCCGCCGCCTCGTCGCGCAGCGAGGAAAGACCCGACGAAATGCGGAACATCGCCGCCTGGATTTCCTTGACCGGATCGACCCAGCCCCGGCCCGGCCCCATCCAGCTCGACTTGAGCCAAGCGCGGCGAGCGACAGGCGACGAGAGGAAGCCGCGAAGGTCGATATATCCGCGCGCCACGGCCTCTTCCATGATGAGGCCGTAAACCGGGCGCACGTAATAGGTCGTCTTGAACATCCGGTGCCAGAGCACGAAGCGGAACGTCTCAAGCAGCGATGCGCGCGCCGAGCTGTAATTGGTCTTCGAAAAATCGCCGACATAGGATTCGTAGGTCTGGCCGAGACCCTTCGCGATATAGCGATCGATGCCGGTGACGAAATTCTCGAAGGCGGCATTGGGCCGGCCGCCATTGAAGCCCGAGAGCTTCTCGCCCATGAAGAGCCGGGGAATATGTCCGCCGGGCCCGAGGCCGAAGCGCACGCCGTGCGCCCCCGCCCGCTTTTCCTGATACTTGTCGGCGCTCTCGAAGAGTTCCGCCATTGACGCACCGTCGAGCGGCGTCTCGAGGACGGCAGCGATCACCGCATTGACCACGGCGGCCTGCAGTTCGGCGCGCTGGTAGCGCGAGCGCATGAGGATCGCCGACATGACCGGTGCGAGCAGGCTGACGCCGCGATGTTGCGAAGGGCGCTTCTGGTCGAAATTGTGGATGATCTGCAGGCGTCCGGCTGCATTGCGCTTTTCGATCCGTTCGAAGCGCGCAAAGTTCGTCGCCGCCGCCGGTTGCATCCACGTCCAGCTGTTCATGGCATCGCCGGGATGCGTGCCGATGTGATAGGCGACGGGCGCGCCGAATTCGTCGACCTCGACGCCGTCGCGAATATCGGCGCCGCCCGTGACCGGCGGCGTCGCCATGACGTCAGGCTCGACGGATTGCAGCACCGTCGCGAACCGGGAGCCGCGCTGCGCCTGACGCTCCGGCAGCCAGTGAACGATATCGAGGCTTTCGCCGTTGACGACGTCGGAGCCCGTCGATTGCCGCGTCTTGTCGCCGAAGGTGAGGATGCCGGTGACGTCGCAGAACTCGGGGTTCTCGCTCCACTCGCGGAAGATGTCTTCCATCCGCCGCGCCTGATCCTGCGCGGCTTCGCGGGTAATTCCGAGAATCCGATAATCCGGCATCGCCTGCAGCGTGAGGCCGGGGCCGATGACGCGATCCTTGTGGCCCTGGATCGCGCCCGAGATCATCCCGTCATTGCGCTCGAAATCGCGCGCGCCATGCGCGATCGGCATGCGCTCGCCGAAGGCATCCGAATCCGCGGAACCCTGCGACGGGTGAAAGCCGGCGAATTCCTGCGCGTCGCGTCGCGCGGCGAAATAGGCATTGCCGGCGGCGCGGGCCCTCGGCTTGCCTGTGTCGGCCGCGCGGCGGCGCCCGCCTCCGCGCGCCGACCCCTTCGCCGTCTTCGAACGTGGTGCCATTGGTACGCCTTCCGATCAGCAGTCGGTGAAGACGGCGCGGCCGCCACCGCGCCGGAAGCGATCGCCGCCGGCGCGGGATATCCGCAGCTGAAGGTTCTGGATGTAGGCGGCGAGCTTGTCGGCGTCGGCCTCGCTATAGGTCAACTGGCTCTCGCCCTCGCGGATGGTCACCGTCTTGCAGCCGGTCAAAAGCTTGTGCTGCGCGGCCTCGGCTTCCGCCAGCCAGGTCCGGAGTTGAGCGATGTCGGTCATAGGTAGCTCTCTCCCTGATCGTCAGGTTCGGTCCGGTCGCGGCCAGCGGGTCGCTGCGGGCTTGGCGGAATGTCCGGCGGGAATTCGGCGGCGTCGGGTTCGGCGCGCCCGTCGTCGCCGGCAACCGGGCGCACGGCGTGCGCCTGGGCGCGGGCATGATCCGGTTCCAGCATGTCGAGTTGCCGTGACGTGCCGGGTTTCTCCCGCGCCGCCGTCTCTCGGTCCCAGTCCTCATCCGTCATGCGCTTCCATCCGATGCGGATGGCGGCGGCCTCGGCATAGATCTCGGTGTCGAGGACTTCGTTGCGCTCGTAGAACTTCGTCCAGTACCAGGCTTCCGCGCCGCGACGGTTCTTCACGGCGACACGCTTCTCCGAGCACATCTGCCGATAGAACTCGTCCTCGAGGCCGGCGGGATATCCCGTGTATCCACGGGCAAGCGGGTCGGTTTTCTCGAGCTGCTTGTAGAAGCTCGCCTTCAGCGACGACACGCCGACCGGCCAGAACTTCGGGCCACCGCGTTTCCGCCGGCC
>CAISYL010000140.1 GCA_903889655.1 uncultured Alphaproteobacteria bacterium
GGGCTTTTTCTTTTGGGGTCGGACATCGGCTTTTTGGGCCTGTCAGGTTGATTGGCCGGCGGCGCGACGCGATATAGGCTTGGTCCGCTAAAGCCCCCCAGCCGGAGTCCCGCCGAATGTCCTCCCTTCCAAGCTCTCCTTTCCGCGTGATCGCCCGCGCCGCTGCCGGTCATGCCGCGGAGGCAGCCCGGTCTGATTCTTTCGGAGATCTTCCCGTCTGGGATCTGAGCGACCTCTATGCGGCGCCGGACGCGCCCGAAATCGCGCGCGACCTGTCTCGCGCCGCCAGCACGGCGAAGGATTTCGCCGTGCGACATCGTGGCAAGCTGGCTGATTTGATCGCTGGCCCGAAAGGCGGCGAGGGGCTTGCCGGCGCGATTCGCACCTATGAGGCGCTGGAAGACACGCTCGGCCGCATCATGTCCTATGCCGGCCTTCTCTACGCGACCGACAACACCAATCCCGCTTATGCCAAATTCTATGGCGACATGCAGGAGCGTGTGACCCAGATCACGACCGATCTGCTGTTCTTCACGCTGGAATTGAACCGCCTCGACGACGGCGCGCTCGACAGGGCGCTCGAGGCGCCCGGACTCGCCCATTACGAGCCCTGGCTGCGCGATGTGCGGGCCATGCGTCCCTATCAGCTCTCCGACGAGATCGAGACGCTGCTGCATGAAAAGAGCGTTTCCGGACGCGCGGCATGGAATCGCCTTTTCGACGAGACGCTTTCGCGGCTCACCTTCGATGTCGATGGCGAGGCGCTCTCCTCCGAAGGCGCGCTGCATCGTCTTGCCGACCGCGATCCCGCGCAGCGCAAGGCGGCAGCCGAGGCTTTGGCGAAAACCTTCGCCGCCAATGTTCCGACCTTCGCGCTCGTCACCAATACGCTCGCCAAGGACAAGGAGATCGAGGATCGCTGGCGCGGCTTCAAGGACATAGCCGACAGCCGCCACCTCGCCAACCGCGTGGAGGCTGAAGTCGTCGCCGCGCTGGTCGATGCGGTACAGAACTCCTATCCCGCGCTCTCGCATCGCTATTACAAGCTGAAGGCGAAATGGCTGGGTCTCGAGAAGCTCGAATACTGGGACCGCAACGCACCCCTTCCGGACACGGAGGATACGACGATCCCATGGTCCCGTGCGAAGGAGACCGTGCTCTCCGCCTATCGCGGCTTCACACCCGAAATGGCCGATATCGCGCAGCGTTTTTTCGAACGGGGCTGGATCGACGCACCGTTGCGGCCGGGCAAGTCGCCTGGTGCCTTCGCGCATCCGACGGTGCCGAGCTCGCATCCCTTCGTGCTGGTGAACTATCAGGGCAAGACGCGCGACGTGATGACGCTCGCCCACGAACTCGGCCACGGCGTCCATCAGGTGCTCGCCGCGCGGCAGGGCGCGTTGATGGCGGATACGCCGTTGACGCTCGCCGAGACCGCGAGCGTCTTCGGCGAAATGCTGACCTTCAAAAAACTCCTCGCCGACACGACCGACCCGAAGCGCCGCAAGGCGATGATCGCAGGCAAGGTCGAGGACATGCTGAATACGGTCGTTCGTCAGATCGCCTTCTATACATTCGAGCGTCGCGTCCATACGGCGCGTCGCGAAGGCGAGCTGACGGCGGAGCAGATCGGCAAGATCTGGCTCGACGTGCAAAGCGAAAGCCTCGGACCTGCTTTCCATTTTGCGCCGGGCTACGAGACCTACTGGTGCTACATCTCGCACTTCATTCATGCGCCCTTCTACGTCTACGCCTATGCCTTCGGCGACTGCCTGGTGAATTCGCTTTACGCGGTCTATGAGCAGGCATCCGACGGCTTTGCCGAGCGTTACCTCGACATGCTGGCCGCCGGCGGCACGCTCCGCCACAAGGAGTTGCTGGCGCCTTTCGGCCTCGATGCGAGCGATCCCAAATTCTGGGACAAGGGCCTCTCGGTGATCCGCGGCCTGATCGACGAGCTGGAGCGGAGTGAGTGAACGACAAGCCCGACGAAGAGGCGAACCGACTGGGCCGGCGCATGAAGCGCTATGCGCAAGTCGGTGCCGGCGTCGGCGGGCTTGCGGCGCGCGTGGCCGGGAACCGCATTCTCGGCCGGAACCCCGACAATGATCGCACCGCGCGCGAGCTGAAGGTTGCGCTGGGCGGTCTAAAGGGACCGATCATGAAGGTCGCGCAGATGCTCGCGACCATCCCGGATGTCGTGCCGGCCGAATTCGCCGCCGAACTCTCCGAACTGCAATCCGCCGCGCCGCCGATGGGCTGGCCCTTCGTCAAACGCCGCATGCGCGCCGAACTCGGGGCAGGGTGGGAGAGCCGCTTCAAAAGCTTCGAGCATGAGGCCGCAGCCGCTGCCTCGCTCGGGCAGGTGCATCGGGCCACCGGCCTCGACGGGCGAACACTCGCGGCAAAGCTCCAGTACCCCGACATGCAGTCGGCGGTCGATGCCGATCTCAACCAGCTGGGGCTGGTCTTCTCGATCCATCGCCGCCTCGATGCGGCGATCGACACCCGCGAGATCTATGCCGAAATCCGCGAGCGCTTGCGCGAGGAACTCGACTATGAACGCGAGGCTGCGCATATGCGGCTCTACGCGTCGATCTTCGCCAAGGAAAAGCGCATTGCGGTTCCTGAAGTCGTCGACGATCTCTCGACCGCTCGTCTTCTGACCATGACCTGGCTCGACGGCGCGCCGCTGCTCTCCTTCCGCGATCGCACACTCGTGGAACGCAATCGCATCGCCGAAGCGATGTTCACGGCCTGGTGGTTCCCCTTCAGCCATTACGGGGTCATCCACGGCGACCCGCATCTCGGCAACTACACGGTGCGCGACGATCTCGGGATCAACCTCCTCGACTATGGTTGCATCCGCATCTTCCCCGCAGCTTTCGTCGAAGGCGTGGTCGAGCTCTATCGCGCGCTCGAAAGCGACGACCGCGACCGTGCGGCGGCGGCCTATGCGCGCTGGGGCTTCAGGAATCTCTCGAACGAACTCATCGACGTCCTGAACGTCTGGGCGCGTTTCATCTATGCGCCGATGCTCGACGACCGCGTGCGCTCGATCGCCGACGGGATCAGCGCCGCCGAATACGGACGCAAGGAGGCCTTTCGCGTCCATCAGGCGTTGCGCAAGCTCGGGCCGGTGACGCCGCCGCGGGAATTCGTCTTCATGGACCGCGCCGCGATCGGCCTCGGCGGCGTCTTTCTCCACCTCGGCGCGGAATTGAATTTTTACGAGCTCTTCAACGACACTATCGACAAGTTCGAAGTGGGCCTGCTTGATAAGCGTCAGAAGGCCGCGTTAAAGAAGGCCGGCGTGCCGAAGCCGGCGCGCTGATTTTGAATTCCTTTCAGTCGAGTGCCTGCCATGACAGACGATCTCCTCGAAGAAGCCTCCGTGCCGCTGCCCGAGGGCTACCAGTCGATGAACTGGTTCCGCGGCTTCGGGCGCCAGATCGGCCCGCTCTATGAGCGGATTGGCGCCGACGGCACCTATACGCGCGCCTTTCTCGTGCAGGAACATCACACCAACGGCATGGGCAATTGCCACGGCGGTATGTTGATGGCCTTCGCCGACATGGCGTTCGGTCATGCGATCACCATGGCGACGCATCGCTACTGGGTGACGGTGCGCCTTCTCACCGATTTCCTCTCCTCGGCGAAAGTCGGCGAATGGGTCGAGGGCAGTGCCGAGATCATCGGCACCGAAGAGGATTTCTTCACCGTGCAGGGCCGCATATGGTGTGGAGATCGCACCATCATGACGGGGACCGCGGTCTTCAAGGCATTGGGCGAGCGGCCAGCCAAAGCGGAGGCGAAATGAACGAACCTTTCGACAAGGAACCCGATCCCGAGCTCGGGCCTTTCATCGACGTGCCTCCGCGCTGGTTCGAGCGCGCCATCGCGACGCCGATGGAAAGCCGCTATGTGACGGTGGAGGGAACGCCCGTTCATTACCTGCATTGGGGCGACCCGAAGAAGCCCGGGCTCCTCCTCGTTCACGGTAACGGCGCGCACGCACAATGGTGGTCTTTCATCGCGCCCTTCCTCGCCGAGGAATATTCCGTCGCCGCCATCGACATATCGGGCATGGGCGACAGCGGCTGGCGCAACGACTATTCGCTCGAGGTCTTCGCGGAAGAGCAGATGGCCGTTTGCGAGGATGCCGGCTTCTTCAAGAACGAAGAACCCCCGATCATTGTCGGCCATTCGTTCGGCGGCTTCGTCACCATCGTCACAGGCTCTCTCTATGGCGAGCGCCTGGCCGGCACGATCATCATCGACAGCCCGGTCAACCCGCCGGACAGGAAGCGCGACGGCCCGCCGGAGCACGCATTCCGCCCGCATCGCGTCTATCCGACGATGGAGGCCGCGCTCGAGCGTTTCCGTCTCGCGCCGCCGCAGCCCTGCGCCAACCGTTACATCATGGATTTCATCGCCCGGCATTCCTTGAAGGAAGTCGACGGCGGCTGGACATGGAAGTTCGATCCGGCGATCTGGCAGCGTTTCGACATCGGCGACATGAGCGCGCGTCTCGCGGCGACCCGCTGCCGCATCGCGATCATGCGCGGCCAGTTCTCGGCGCTTCTGCCGCCCGAGATCGGCGACTACATGTTCACGCTGCTCGGCCGCTCGGCGCCGATCATCGAGATCCCGCTCGCCCATCATCACATCATGCTGGACCAGCCTCTTGCCTTCGTCTCGGCGCTGAGGGCACTTCTCGCCGACTGGGATCACTCGAAGCCGACACGCCGCGCCAATCTCGTCGCGCGCCTGCCGTTCAAGGTCTGAGAAGAGGCAAATGCCTGTCCGCCCCTCCGGAGAGACGCCTCCCGGGGGCGGACAGGCTGCGCAATTTACCAGGCGTACATGAAGCCGGCGCGGCCGCCGATTACGCCGGTTTCCGTGCCGACGCCGAGGCCGCCGGTGAGATAGAAGTCGTCCTTCACGCGATAGATGCCGCCCATGGCGACCGCGTTGCCGCCGTCGAAACCACCCCATCCGCCCGAGATACCGAAATCCTTGCCGGCGGGAAGGATCGGCGTCTGCAACGCCATGCCGATGGAAATGCCGTCGAGGTTCTGCCTGTTTTGCGCCGAATTGGCATTGATGTCGTTGAGGTTGACGCAGCTGTCGGTGCCCGGAATGTAGGCGTTGCCGGCACCTTTTGCAGAACAAACCCTCACATATTCGACCGCCGCATCCGCCTTCGGTGCGATGGAGAGAAGAGATGCAGCGGCAAGGAGAGCGAGGGGGAGGGGCTTCAGGGATATCTTACTGAACATGATGTTGCCTCGAGATGGGTTACACAGATGCGCACCTCGTCCCGCACCCGGATCGCTGTTCAAAAGCAGGAACGGAGTGGCCATCAACCGCTAGCGCGATTCCATCGCGTAAAAAAGGACTGGATTGGTCCATTTTGCGCGGCGCGCGCTGCACAAATCTGAAAGGCGATTGCACCGGGGCGCCTGCTTGCCGTCTGCCTGTCCTTTGTTATAGTCCGCGCAAAGCAGAGACCTACGAACCAAGAGGGCAGGACCATGGCGGAGAACAAGGCGCAGGCGGGTTGGGGCGCGGAAATGAACGCGGAAGCCCATCTTCAGACATACGACGCATTCGTCACCGCCTCGAAATGGGGTATCGGCGCGCTCGTCATCCTTCTTGCCCTGATGGCCTATTTCCTCGTCTGAGGAATTGACGCCCCGGCGCGGTCAGGGTTGACAGCCGGTCTCAAGACAGTAATTTAGAGTAATTCTAATTATCAAGGGTGCCCGGCTCTGCCGGACGCCCTTCTTGTCGCCAGGAAGCAGCAAATCTCATGAAACTCGCTATTCCCAAAGAGCGGCTGGACGGTGAGACGCGGGTCGCGGCCTCTCCCGAAACCGTGAAGAAGCTTGTGGTCCTCGGCCTCGATGTCGCCGTCGAAAGCGGTGCCGGCGCCTATGCGAGCTTTTCGGACGCGGTCTATCAGGACGCCGGCGCGAAGATCGCGGCAACCGAGGCCGAGGCGTTGAAAGACGCCGACATCGTCTTCAAGGTGCGCGGCCCCTCGGACGAGGAGCTTCCGCTCTTCAAGAAAGGGGCTTTCCTGGCCGCGATCCTGAACCCCTATGGCGATCGCCCGCGCATCCAGAAGCTCGCGGCCCAGGGCATCGATGCCTTCGCGATGGAATTCATGCCGCGCATCACGCGCGCCCAGTCGATGGACGTGCTCTCCTCGCAGTCGAACCTCGCCGGCTACAAGGCGGTCATCAACGCGGCGGCCACCTTCACGCGCGCCATGCCGATGATGATGACGGCGGCGGGCACCATCGCGCCGGCCCGTGCCTTCATCATGGGCGTCGGCGTCGCCGGCCTTCAGGCCATCGCGACGGCAAAGCGTCTCGGCTGCATAGTCTCCGCGACCGACGTGCGCTCGACGACGAAAGAGCAGGTCGAAAGCCTCGGCGGCACCTTTGTCATGGTCGAGTCCGAGGAATCGGGCGACGCGGCCGGCGGCTACGCCAAGGAAATGAGCGAGGACTACAAGCGCCGTCAGGCCGAACTTGTCGCCGAGCACATCAAGAAGCAGGATCTCGTCATCACCACGGCGCTCATTCCGGGCCGTCCGGCGCCGGTGCTTGTCACCGAGGAAATGGTGAAGTCGATGAAGCCGGGTTCGATCATCGTCGATCTCGCGGCCGAACGCGGCGGCAACTGCCCGCTGACCGAGCCGGGCAAGACCGTCGTGAAGCATGGCGTCACAATCATCGGCGACCTCAACGTCGCAGCCCAGCTCGCGGTCGACGCGTCGGCGCTCTACGCCAAGAACCTTCTCAACTTCATCACACCCATGATCGACAAGGAAACGAAGTCCCTGAAGATCAACTGGGAAGACGAAACCATCACTGGCACCTGCCTCACCAGGGACGGCCAGATCGTTCACCCGTCATTGCGCGAGGGCAATTGAGATGGAAGCCGCAGTCATCGATCCATTCGTCTTCCGGCTCGCGATCTTCGTGCTCGCGATCTTCGTCGGCTACTACGTCGTCTGGAGCGTCACGCCGGCGCTGCACACGCCGCTGATGTCGGTCACCAACGCGATTTCCTCGGTCATCATCGTCGGCGCGCTGATCGCGGTCGGCGTCGACATGATCCAGGCGGGCGAGTCCGGCTCGATATCGAAGGGCCTCGGCTTCGTCGCCGTGATCCTCGCTTCCGTCAACATTTTCGGCGGCTTCCTCGTCACGCAACGCATGCTCGCCATGTACAAGAAAAAAGATCGTTGAGGGGCCACGCACATGTCAGCCAATCTTTCGGCCCTTCTCTATCTCGTCTCCGGCGTCCTTTTCATCATGGCGCTGCGCGGGCTCTCCTCGCCTGAGACCTCGCGCCAGGGCAATACCTACGGCATGGTCGGCATGGCGATCGCGATCGCCACGACGCTCTCCGTGCTGCAGGCGCAGAACCAGATGACCTGGGCGCTGGTCGTCGTCGGCGTCGCCATCGGCGGCGGCATCGGCGCGGTCGTCGCGCGGCGCATCGCCATGACGGCGATGCCGCAGCTCGTCGCCTTCTTCCATTCGCTGGTCGGCCTCGCGGCCGTGCTGGTCGCCTGGGGTGCCTTCTTCTCGCCGGCCGCTTACGGCATCGGCGAACTCGGCGCGATCCATGCGGGCAACCTCGTCGAAATGTCGATCGGCGTCGCCATCGGCGCGATCACCTTCTCGGGGTCGATCATCGCCTTCGCGAAGCTGAACGGAAACATGTCCGGCGCGCCGATCATGCTGCCGGGCCGGCATTTCATCAACGCGGTGCTGTTCCTCGCGATCGTGCTGGGCGTCGTCTACATCTGCATCGATCCCTCGCACCAGTCGACCGAACTCTTCCTTGCGATCACGCTGATCGCCTTCGTCTTCGGCTTCCTGATCATCATCCCGATCGGCGGCGCGGACATGCCCGTCGTCGTCTCGATGCTGAACTCCTACTCGGGCTGGGCGGCCGCCGGCATCGGCTTCACCCTCGGCAACCTCGCGCTCATCATCACGGGTGCGCTGGTCGGCTCCTCGGGCGCGATCCTCAGCTACATCATGTGCAAGGGCATGAACCGTTCCTTCGTCAGCGTCATCCTGGGCGGCTTCGGCGCCGATACCTCGGCGGCGGCTGCGGGCGGTCATGTCGAGACGCGGCCCGTGAAGCAGGGCTCCGCCGACGATGCGGCCTTCATCATGAAGAATGCCGGCTCGGTCATCATCGTTCCGGGCTACGGCATGGCGGTCTCCCAGGCGCAGCACGCGCTGAAGGAAATGGCGGACCATCTGAAGAAGGAAGGCGTCAAGGTCTCCTACGCCATCCATCCGGTCGCGGGCCGCATGCCCGGCCATATGAACGTGCTGCTCGCCGAAGCGAACGTGCCTTACGATGAAGTCTTCGAACTCGAGGACATCAACAACCAGTTCGCGCAGGCCGACGTCGCCTTTGTCATCGGTGCGAACGACGTGACGAACCCCTCGGCGAAGACCGATCCGAAGAGCCCGATCTACGGCATGCCGGTTCTCGACGTCGAGAAGGCGCGCACGGTTCTCTTCGTGAAGCGCGGCATGGCGTCGGGTTATGCGGGTGTCGAGAACGAGCTCTTCTTCCGCGACAACACCATGATGCTCTTCGGCGACGCCAAGAAAATGGTCGAGCAGATCATCAAGGCGCTCTGATCCGCTGACATTGGATTAAATGCGGGCGGCGCTTCCAACGGAGCGCCGCCCGTCTTCATTTGGAGGGGCAATGGACATCTATCACGGCTGGTGCGACCTGAAGCCGGGTGTTCGCGACATGACGTTCGTGGAAGCCTTCACGCGTTACATGGAACATCTGAAGCGCGACGGAAAGGTCGAAAGCTACAGGCTGACGCGTCGCAAGCTCGGCCTCGGCCCGGCCCATCTCGGCGAGTTTCATTTCATGATCGAAGTGAAGGACATGGCACAACTCGACGAGGCCTTCGCCTTCGTCGCGACGAGGGGCGCGCCGATCGAAGGCGAGCATCACGGCGTCAACTCGCTCGTCCAGAACGTCCAGTTCGCGCTCTATCGCGATTTTCCAGACGCCGTGCGCAAGACGGGCGAGGAAAGGTTCTGACGCCTCCGTCATTGCATTGACCCTGCCATGACGAGGCCCGCAAACAAAAACGCCCCCGTTTCCGGGGGCGTTTTTCAATTCGATCCGGGGCTTGTCAGCCGCGGGGCGCCGCTTCGCGGGGCTTCGCCGCCACGCCGCTTTCGCGCTGGGCGCGCTTGCGGGCGAGCTTGCGGGCGCGGCGGATGGCTTCCGCCTTCTCGCGGGCGCGCTTCTCGGAGGGCTTTTCGTAGAAATTGCGCAGCTTCATTTCGCGGAAAACGCCTTCACGCTGAAGCTTCTTCTTCAGGGCCTTCATGGCCTGGTCGACGTTGTTGTCGCGAACGAGTACCTGCACGGGCGAAAATCCTGTAGAATCAATGGGTTGGGCGGAACGAGGAATCTCCCCTCCCGCGCGAGCCGCTTATCTATCAAAGGCGGGCCGAATTGTCCACCCCACCGCGCGGTAACGGGACGCGGGGACCGGTGGTTGCCGGAAGGCCGCGCCACGCTCATATTCCGCCCATGGCCATACTGAAAATCGCCCGCATGGGCCATCCCGTTCTCGCCCGCGTCGCGGAGCCCGTCGCCGATCCGACGGCGCCGGACATTCGCGCGCTGGTCGCCGACATGGTCGAAACCATGATCGATGCCAATGGCGCGGGGCTCGCCGCGCCGCAGGTCTATGTGCCCAAACGCGTCGTCATCTTCCAGGCCCCGCCCGAGCGCGCGCCGGAAGGTCTCGACGAGGCGGAGGTTTTCGACCACACGGCGGCGCTGACCGTCCTGATCAATCCGGAAATCGAGGTCCTCACCACCGAACTCGAACCGGGTTGGGAAGGTTGCCTTTCCGTGCCGGGGCTCCGTGGCCTCGTGCCTCGCTACACGGAAATTCTCTATCGGGGATATGGGCTGGACGGCCTTCCCGTCGAGCGCCGCGCCAGGGGTTTCCACGCGCGCGTCGTTCAGCATGAATGCGACCATCTCGACGGTGTGCTCTATCCGCAGCGCATGACGGATCTCGGCGAGCTCATCTTCGAGAGCGAAGTGCGCCATCGCATTGAGGCCGAACGACAGAAGGCCGAACGACAGAAGGAAAGCGCGGATGCCTGACCGTTCCCATGCGAAGAAGATGCCGGGCTCGCGCGCGCGCATCGATCATGTCGAGACGGCCCGCGCGAAGGTGCTTGCGGCGGCGCTTCCCAATGTCGCCTTCGACGGCTGGACGCAACGCCTTCTGAGCGAGGCCGCAAAGGAGGCGGGCGTCAGCCACGGCGAAATGCGGCTCGCCTTTCCGGGTGGCGTGCTGGACCTTGTGGATTGTTTTCTGGCCGACGGCGACCGCCGCATGCAGGAGGCGCTCGCGGCGGCGAATATCGCTCACCTCAAGATACGCGAACGCATCACGCTCGCGGTGCGTACACGGGTCGAAGTCGACGTCGCGCATCGCGAGGCCGTCCGCCGCGCTGTGACGCTGTTCGCGCTGCCGACGTCCGGCGCCTATGGTCCGCGTTCGCTCTATCGCACGGTCGACGCGATCTGGCGCGCCGTCGGCGACACCTCGACCGATTTCAATTTCTACACGAAGCGCGCGATCCTTGCCGGCGTCTATTCCGCCGTGACGCTGCACTGGTTTGCCGACCAGTCGGATGGCGACGCTGACACCTGGGCGTTCCTCGATCGGCGTATCGCGGATGTGATGCGGATCGAAAAGGTCAAGGCGAGCGTGAAGAAGGCGACGAACTGGTTGCCAGATCCCGTCGGTCTTCTCGGAAGATTGCGCTATGGCCGGGGCTGAGAAACGCCCGGCGTTCCGTGGCCGACGTCGAGCCACGTAATTTCGTCGACATCGGCGATGATCGTCGTCCGCCGCCTGTTTTCCCTGAAGGCCAGCGTCGCGTCGAATTCGTTCATGCAGACGATGCGCGGTTTGCCGCCGCGCGGCGGGCGCAGGGGCATGTAGATGCTTTCCACGCGAGCGACACGGCCGGAACTGTAATTGTTCACATAGCTCATATGAAAGCAGCAGGGCCGGGTCACGAGTTCATAAAGATCCCGGCTTGCCTGCACGCGTCGCTCCGGCGGCATGAGCTCGAGAATATTGGTGCCTGTCGGATTGTGCCCCATCCGCTCGACCACGGCGGTGCCGGCAAGTCGATAGGTCGTGACCGTCGGTGAATTCAACTCGATGATTGCAACGTTGGGCAGCCAGCGGGGAATGGCGGCGGGTGCGAAATCTGTCGCAGCGGGCATGCCGCCGGGACGCGCGAGGCTCAGCCAGTAGTCGAAAAAGCCGTTGATCGTCGTCGATCGGGATATTGGCCGGCTTGCCGAAGGGCCTTGTGTCGGTGCAAGGGAAGAAAGAAACGTGTCGACGCTGGCACTCTCTGAAACTGCCGCTTTGACTCTCGCGGTCGCACTCATCAACTAAACCCCATATTGTCTTCAGGCGGCACCTGCGACATTCGGTCCCTGCATGATGGCAATGCCAGATTAAATTGTCGTAACCGGAGCGGCTTGCCGTTTCAGGACGCCGCCGAAGCGGGCATGGACGGAACACCGAAGCCGAGATCGATCCAGTCGAGATCGAGAATGCGCGCGGCGGTCAGCGTCATCGGCCCGCTCTCTTGCCAGTCGGAAAATCTGACGACCCGATTGAGATTGACGAGCCACCGCGACTTATCCGACAGCAGCGGCAGATAGAGCCCTTCGGCAATGGACTCGCGGCCGGAACTGTAGACATTCGTGAAGCGGGAAAAGGCGCCGCAAGGCCTATCGACGACGCTCCAGTAGCAGCGGCCAACAAAAGCGCGCATGTCCTCGGTCTGATTCAGAAGACTGTTTCTTCCCGTCGGGTCGTAGCCGAAGCGTTCGACGATGGACGGGCCCATGAAGCGGACCAGTATCTCGTCGGGCGAGATGACTTCCGAAAGAACGAGATCCGGCAACATGCCGCAAACATCGAGAAGGTCGAAATCCCGGGGGCCTGGAATCGAGGTGCCGTTGCGCAGGCCGCTCCAGTAATCGAAGAGCGTGGCGAAATCTTCAAACTCGAAACCGGGCCGCTCCGGTGATACGAGGTCCATGGCATCGTCCTCTATGCCCATTCTGGGCCTGTGGACGAAAGTTTGGCGCAAGCTGATTAACGCAATGTGTCCGGCTTCAGCGTTGCCAAAGGGTAAAGGCGCGTCACGTGACCCATCTTGCGACCCGGCCGGGCTTCGGCCTTGCCGTAGAGATGAAGCGCGACACCCGGCTCGGTGGCAAGGGCGAGCCATTCGTTCGCATCGTCGCCGATCAGGTTGGTCATCACGGCGTCCGAATGGCGCCTCGGATCGCCGAGCGGCCAGCCGCAGATGGCGCGGATATGCTGTTCGAACTGGCTGACGAGACAGGCGTCCTGCGTCCAGTGCCCGGAATTGTGAACCCGTGGCGCGACCTCGTTGACGAGGAGGCGGGGGCTTGAGCCCTCCGGCAATACAAACATCTCGACGCCCATCACGCCCACATAATCGAGCTCGTCGACGATCTTCGCGGCGAGGGCGCGCGCTTCGTCGGCAA
>CAISYL010000141.1 GCA_903889655.1 uncultured Alphaproteobacteria bacterium
CGATCGATATTGGAATTGCCGAAAAGGATCGCACCGCCATCGCGGAAGGTCTGTCGCGTGTGCTCGCCGACAACTACACGCTCTATCTGAAGACGCATAATTATCACTGGAACGTGGTGGGGCCGAGCTTCCCGCAGCTCCACACCATGTTCGAGGATCAGTATCGCGAGCTCTGGGCCGCGACCGATACGATTGCCGAACGCATGCGCGCGCTGGGTGCCAAGGCGCCGGGTACTTATGCGCAGCTCTCGAAGCTCACCTCGATCCATGAGGACAACGATCTCCCGAGCGCGAACCAGATGGTTGCCAATCTCGTGAAGGGCAACGAACAACTGACCAAGGTCGCGCGCGAAGTCTTCAACATCGCCGATGCCGCCGGCGACGAAGCGACGGGCGATCTGATGATCGAGCGCATGACGGCCGCCGAGAAGGCCGCCTGGATGCTCCGCAGCATTCTCGAGTGATAGAGACCGTCACGAAACGTGACTTGCGCGAGACGCCATGACGCCCGATAAGCGCGTCATGGCGTTTCCGTTTTCTCCCTCTCTCGTCATTTTCGATTGCGACGGCGTGCTGGTCGACAGCGAGCCCGTCGCGAACCGTCTGCTCGTGCGCGTGCTGGCGGAAGACGGCTTCAACGTGTCTTACGAGGAGTGCCGCAGGCTTTTCGTCGGCAAGACGATGGACGCGGTGCAGGCCCATGTGGAGGCCGCCATCGGCCGGCCGCTCGGTAGCCACTGGCCTGCCTATATCCGCGACGAGACCTTGAAGGCCTTCGCCGTCGGCATCGAAGCGGTGCCGGGCGTGGAAGTGGTGCTTCATACGCTCAAGGCGCACAACACGCCTTTCTGCGTTGCCTCATCCGGCAAGTTCGAAAAGATGCGCTTCACGCTCGGGAGTTCCGGCCTCTTGCCGCTCGTCGAAAATGTGCTCTTCAGCGCGGAAGAGGTGGCGCATGGCAAGCCCGCGCCGGATCTCTTTTTCCATGCGGCCGGCAAGATGGGCCACGCGCCGGAAACCTGCGTCGTTGTCGAGGACAGCGTGCCGGGCGTACAGGCCGCCGTCGCGGCGGGCATGCCAGTGCTCGGCTATGCCGGCGATCCGCACACGGATGCCGCCGCCCTCAAAAGCGAAGGCGCCCATGTCTTTTACGACATGAGCGCCTTGATGGGTCTTCTCGGTTTCTAGCTTACTCCGCCGCCTGCGCGTGGCCGGCTTCTTCCGCCGCGAGGAAGCGCTCGGTTTCGAGTGCAGCCATGCAGCCCATGCCGGCCGCCGTCACCGCCTGACGATAAATGTCGTCGGAGACGTCGCCCGCCGCGAAGACGCCGGGAATGTTGGTCGCCGTGCCGCCCGGAACCGTCTTCAGATAGCCGCCGGCCTTCATGTCGAGCTGGTCGACGAAAAGCTCGGTCGCCGGCTTGTGGCCGATGGCGACGAAGATGCCATGCGCCGGAATGATGCGCGTTTCGCCCGTCTTGATATTGGTGACCTTGGCGCCGGTGACGCCGCGCGGCTCGCTGTCGCCGACGACTTCGTCGA
>CAISYL010000142.1 GCA_903889655.1 uncultured Alphaproteobacteria bacterium
CCGGCTTCGACGGCGATCGCGTCGAGCGCGTGCTTGTGCTGCACGCGGTCGCGTTCGGCGAGGATGTCTTCGTGCGATTTCGCGGCCCAGTAAGCGGCGCGGCGGATGCGGGCGGCGGCCCGCAGCGCGAGCGTATCGTCGCTCCCGCAAAGCCGCTTCAGCAGCAGCGTCGCCTTGCGTTTCGAGATTTCGATGTCGTGGAATGGCGTGTCACTGCGCACGGACTTCTCCTGTTTTCACGATTGCCATCTGTCCGAACGACGGCAAGCAAACTGGAGTACGGCGTCAGCGGTCGACGATCTTCATCGCGAAATGCGAGGGTGGGGGGCCCTTTGTCGGACGGCGGCGCCCCTCGCGGCGCCGGCGGGCAATATAGGCCGACGGCGCGGCGCTTGCCAACCGGCGGGTGACGTCTTCTTGCCACCCCCGGCGGAAATCCGGCTATGTTGCGCCCATAAAAATCGCCGGAAAGCGAACCCCCATGCCCTACCCGCCCCGCAATCCGCTGCTGAACGACGTGCCGCGCTGGCTCGAGGACGGCGCGAAGCATCTCTGGCTGCCCTATACGCAGATGCAGACAGTGCCGATGTCGCTCCCGGTCGTGAAGACGGAGGGCGTGCGGCTGACGCTGGCCGACGGGCGGGAACTCATCGACGGCACCTCGTCCTGGTGGACCGCGGCGCATGGCTACAATCATCCGCATATTCGCGAGGCGGTGACGGCGCAGATCCAGAAGATGCCGCATGTGATGCTGGGCGGCCTCGCGCATGAGCCGGCGCTGACGCTCGCGACGCGGCTGGCAAAGCTTCTGCCCGGCGATCTCGACCACACCTTCTTTTCGGAATCGGGATCGGTCTCGGTCGAGATCGCGATGAAGATCGCGGTGCAGTACTGGATCAATTCGGGCGTGAAGGGAAAGAAGCGCTTCGTCTCCTTCCGTGGCGGCTATCACGGCGACACGCTGGCCGCGATGTCGGTCTGCGATCCCGACGAGGGAATGCACACGCTCTTCAAGGGCGCCATCGCCGAGCAGCTCATTACCGATCTGCCATTGGACGACGAGAAGGAAGCGGCGCTTGATCGTTTCCTTGCAGCCCATGCGCATGAAGTCGCCGCCGTCATGACCGAGCCGCTGGTGCAGGGCGCCGGCGGCATGATCTTCCATGAGGCCGAGGTGCTGAAACGGCTCCGGCGCCTCTGCGACAAGCATGATGTGCTGCTGATCCTCGACGAGATCTTCGTCGGCTTCGGACGCACGGGCACCATGTTCGCCTGCGAGGCGGCCGGGATCGTGCCCGACATCGTGACGCTCTCGAAGGCGCTTACGGGGGGCACCATGGCGCTCGCGGCGACCGTCGCGCGGACGAAAATCTTCGAGGCCTTCCTCAGCGACGATCCATCGAAGGCGCTGATGCACGGGCCGACCTATACCGGCAATCCGCTCGCCTGCTCGGCGGCCAACGCCTCGCTCGATCTCTTCGAGAGCGAGCCGCGTCTGAAACAGGCCGCGCGTGTCGGGGTGCAGTTGAAGCGCGAGCTCGAACCCGCGCGCGCGATCAAAGGCGTGCGCGACGTTCGTATCAAGGGGGCGATCGGTGTCATCGAACTCGATGCAATTTCCGACCTCAACGGCATGAAGCGACGCTTCGTCGAGGAAGGCGTCTTCATCCGTCCCTTCGGCCGGATCGTCTATACGACCCCGCCGCTCGTCATCGGCGAGGAAGACCTCGCCCGGCTGACCTCCGCGATGCTCAAAATCGTGGCAGAGGCCGCGTCGCGCTGACACGGGCGGGTGTGCCTCCAGAGTCACTGTCCGTTGTATGACACCCCATCTGTCCAGCTACATGTTGAGCCATTTTGGGTCACACACTAATCTCGGTTCAGGGACTGATTCGGTCCCGTCTGCCGTCCGAGACAATCGGTGGGTCATGAGACGCGAGGGGCAAGCGTCTCCGGGGCCGCGGCCGGATTTTGCATTTCTTTCGAGTGCCCGCCCGCTAATCGACATCAGGAAGCCGATATCCATGTACGTCATAGCGTTTGCATCTCAGAAGGGTGGTTCGGGCAAAACCACGCTGGCCGGCCATATTGCGGTCGAGGCCGAAAGGCGGAATGAGGGGCCTGTCGCTCTCATCGATACCGACCCGCAAGGCAGTCTCTCGCAATGGTGGAACGCGCGCGACGCGGAGCGGCCCTTCTTCGTGCGATCTTCGCATGAGGGACTCGCGGCGGACCTCAAGCGGCTGAAAGACGGCGGCGTCCGCCTCGTCATCATCGACACACCGCCGGCCATCACCTCGACCATCGCCCATGTAATCGGGCTTTCCGACATGGTCGTGATCCCGACCAGGCCGAGCCCGCACGATCTCAGAGCGGCCGGCGCGACGGTCCGGCTCTGCGACGAGGTCGGCAAACCGCTGGTTTTTGCGGTCAATGGCGCGAGCCCCCGGGCGCGCATCACGACCGAGGCCGTCATCGCCCTATCGCATCACGGCCCGGTGGCCCCTTCGATCGTCCACCAGCGAATCGATTTCGCGTCGAGTATGATCGACGGCAGGACCGTCATGGAGATCGCGTCCCAGACCAAATCCGCCGAGGAAATCGGCGAGTTGTGGTCGTTTTTGAGCGATCGCCTGCACGGACGCGAGACATCTCCGTTTGCCTCGGGTAGTTTCGCGAACGATACGCTCAGAGGTGCCGCATAAATGTCAAAGAAGCCTGCTTCGCTCACCAGCGACCTGCTCGCGCGCAAGGGAGAGGCCGAGCCTCTCTCCATCGATCCGAGCGCGCGGATGTCGCTGTTCGCGGGCCCCGATTTCTCGCCGGGGGGCGGAGCTGGCAGGCATGACGACGAGCGGCCGCAGCCGCCCGAGCCGGAGATCATCTACACGGCGGAAGAGACCTCGTCGGGTGGCGGCAGCGGCAAGCTCATCATTGGAGCCATACTTGGCGCGATCGTCATTGGCGGTGTGCTGCTGACCCTGTCGAGCAATACCGAACGCGGTGTCGCGCCGGTCTCGTCGAACCTGACGGCCCAAGCGCCGGTTTCGACGCCGACCCCGCCGGCGGCACCCGCCGCCCCGCAGGCCCCCACATCCGAGACACCCGCACCCGAGGCGACGGCCCCGCAGGCCGCTCCTTCGGCGCCCGTCGCGCCGACAATGCCGTCGACTCCCGAAGCGCCCCAGGCGATCGTTCCAACGACGCCTTCATCTACGGCACCTTCGACGTCAACACCCGCTCCCTCGGCTCCGGTCGAGCAGCCGGCCACGCCGGCTCTCAGATCCGGCAACGAAGCTCCGGCTGCCGAGCAGGCGGCACCCGCACCCGTCGAGGACCAGGCTCCCGCCGCTCCGGCGAAGGCCCAGAAGCCCGTTTCGGGCGGCGCCTATGTGGTGCAGATCTCCGCGCTGCGCGACGAGAAGAGCGCGAAGGCCGCCTGGTCGCATCTCGGCAAGCGCTTTCCGGCCGTACTCGGCGGTCATGCGCTCGATATCGAGAAGGCAGAGCTTGGAGAAAAAGGCACCTATTACCGCGTCCGCGCGGCGGGCTTCACGAGCAAGGCGGCGGCGCAGAGCGCCTGCGCGAAGCTCAAGGCCGGCGGCCAGGACTGCATGGTGAAGAAGCGCTAGCCTCTTCGCCCCTTCCCGGCCTCAACCGGCGCATCAATCTTCCGCATCGTCATCGTCTTCATCGAAAGCGCCGAAAGGATCGGCGCCGTAGCGATGAAGGCCGGGCCCATGCACTTCGAGCCACTTCTTGGCGGGCTCGTAATTCGGGATGGCTTCGGCGACCAGCGCCCAGAAGCGCGGCCCGTGATTCATGTGCCGGAGATGGGCGACCTCGTGGGCGGCCACGTAGTCGAGCACATGGGTGGGCGCCATGACGAGGCGCCATGAAAAAGACAGCGCACGCGACGGCGAGCATGAGCCCCAGCGGCTCGTCTGGTCTCGCATGGTGATGCGCGACGGACGAACGTCGAAGGCCTCGGCATAGGCCAGCGCCTTCTCGTTGAGCTCGGCGCGGGCCTGCGCCTTCAGCCAGTCGGTGATGCGCCGCTGCACGAAGGAGGAATGGCCCGTCACGCGGATTTCGGGGAGGCCGCCCGTTTCCGCGGAGCGGACGCGCCAGACGGGACCGGCCTCGTCGGTCTGCGCCCGACGCGCGCCGAGATGGCGGATCAGATGTTCACGGCCCCGGAAGGGAATGCGCGAGCCGTGCTGAAAGGGCACCGGCGGCGCCACCTGTTCGAGCCGCTCGGCAATCCATTGTCGCTGCTCATGCGCGAATTTCAGCGCATTGGCCATACCGCGCTTCGAGGGCGAGGTGACCTGCACCGAACCGGCGGCGAGGTCGACGCGGACGATGATGCGCCTGGCGCGCGGATTGTGTGTGGCGGTGACGGGGACGGTGCGGCCGTCTATGTCGAGATAGTCGATGTGAAGCGGAACGGGCTTGGCGCGTTTGGACATGGGCTGGCGAACTCTTTCACCACGGGCGCGACGCGATCGGCGCCGCACGCGATCGGCTCTCGAGCCTCAGACTCATAGAGTCGAATCGTGACAAGCATGCCATGACTCCCACTCGTCTCCGCAAGATCATTCAGCGACGCCGACGCATTTAATGCCTGTCGGGCACCACTTTTTTCGATCGGCGGCCCTAACTGTGGCGCGCATGCTTCGCCATGAAGGCGCGCACCCTCGGCGCGATCTCGGCCTTCCAGCGCGAACCGTTGAAGACGCCATAATGACCGACGCCCGGCTGCTCCCAATGTTCGTGCATCGAGGCTGGCAAGGCGCTGGCGAGCTTGTGCGCGGCTTTTGTCTGGCCGACGCCCGAAATGTCGTCCTTCTCGCCCTCGACGGTCATCAGCGCGGTGCGCGTGATCGCTTCCGGGCGGACCGGACGGTCGCGATGAAGAAGCTCCCCCTTGGGGAGCGCGTGCCGGACGAAAACCTGATCGACCGTCTCCAGGTAGAATTCGGCCGTCATATCCATCACTGCGAGATATTCGTCGTAAAATTCACGGTGCTTCTGGGCGCTGTCGCCGTCGCCATCGACCATGTGGGCGAAATAGTTCCAGTGGGCATCCATGTGGCGGTCGAGGTTCATCGCCATGAAGCCGGAGAGCTGGACGAAGCCCGGATAAACCCGGCGCAGTGCGCCGGGATAGGGAAAGGGGACGGTCGTGATGACGTTGCGCTCGTACCATTCGGTGCCGCGCTCGGTGGCGAGACGGTTCACCTCGGTCGGGCTTTCGCGCGTGTCGATGGGGCCGCCCATCAAGGTCATGGTGAGGGGGGCGAGCGGGTCTTCGTCCTCGTTCATCAGGGCGACGGCGGCAAAGACCGGCACGGAGGGCTGGCAGACGCCGAGCACATGAAGATCCGGTCCGAGCGCGCGGATCGTGTCGATCACGTAATCGACATACTCGGCCAGACCGAAGATGCCGCTCGCGAGCGGGACCATGCGGGCATCGGTCCAGTCGGTGATGTAGACGTCGCAATGAGGCAGCATTGCCTCGACCGTGCCGCGGAGCAGCGTCGCGTAGTGTCCCGACATGGGCGCGACGATCAGGAGTTTCGGCTGGTCGAGGCCTTTCACCGCCGAAGGCTCGCGCTCGAAATGGATGAGCTTGCAGAACGGCTTTTCCCAGACCACGCGCTCGACGACCGGCACGGGCTTTCCATCGATCTCCGTTTCGTCGAGGCCGAATTTCGGCTTGCCGTAGCGCCGCGTCACGCTTTCGAAAAGGTCGAAGGCTGCCGCCATCGTCTTGGCGCCGGGTGTTTCGCCGAAGGGATTGAGCGGGTGGCGTAGCGCCCAGAGGCTCAGTTCGGCCGCTGCACGCAACGGCATGACAGCTGCGTGATTGAACTCGTAAAGCTGGTACAGAACCATCTGGCGACCTCTCGGCCTCACCTTGTTGCAGTGCAAAAGGATATAGGCAGCGATGCGACGCGCGGCGAAGAAAATCTTCGGCGAAATTACAAGCTATTGAAAAACAATGGTTTTTTAGTTAAGTGGCGGAGAGACCCTGACCGGTCTCTCCGCCCTGCCCGTCATTTCGCCGCAGTCAGCTTGCCGCCGAAGCGGGCCTTCTGCTCGGATGCTGCGTAACGCTTCGCGACGCGGTTCGCGCCGCTCACCACCGCCTTGAAGGAGGCTGTGATGATATTCGGGTCGATGCCCACGCCGAAGATATCGCCCGGCACACCCTCTTCCGCCACCTCGACATAGGCGACCGCCTTCGCGTCGGCGCCGTGGCCGAGCGAATGCTCGTCGTAATGACGCACCTGCACCGGCACGGCGAGCGCATGCATCAGCGCATCGATCGGGCCGTTGCCGAGCCCCGTCAGCATCTCCTCGACCCCGAAGCGGCGTATGCGGAGCTTCACGCCCTGCTTGCCGTTTTCGTCGAAGAGCGTGTGGCTCACATATTCGAGCGGGCTTTTCGCGGTCAGATATTCACGCTCGAATATCCCATAGATGTCGGCGGCTGTGACTTCCTTGCCCGTGTCGTCCGTCACCTTCTGGACGGCGGACGAGAACTCGACCTGGAGCCGGCGCGGCAGGGCGAGACCATATTCGGCCTCCAGCAGATAGGAGATGCCGCCCTTGCCCGACTGGCTGTTGACGCGAATGATCGATTCATAGGAACGGCCGACATCCGCCGGATCGATCGGGAGGTATGGCACTTCCCAGATGTCGCCCTCCTTGCGCGCCGCGAAGCCCTTCTTGATCGCGTCCTGATGCGAGCCCGAAAAGGCCGTGAAGACCAGATCGCCGACATAAGGATGGCGCGGATGAATGGGGAGCTGCGTGCAATATTCGACCGTGCGCGCGATCTCGTTGATCTGCGAGAAATCGAGACCCGGATTAATGCCCTGGCTGTAGAGATTGAGCGCCAGCGTCACCAGATCGACATTGCCCGTGCGCTCGCCATGACCGAAGAGACAGCCTTCGATGCGGTCGGCGCCCGCCATCACGCCGAGTTCGGCGGCGGCGACGGCCGTGCCGCGGTCATTATGCGGATGGAGCGAGATGATGATGCCGTCGCGCCGTTTCAGGTTCCGGTGCATCCATTCGATCTGGTCGGCATAGATATTGGGCGTCGCCATTTCAACGGTCGCCGGCAGGTTGATGATGACCTTGTGCTCGGGATTGGCGTCCCAGACTTCCGTCACCGCGTCGACGACTTCCTTGGCGAAGTCGAGCTCGGTGCCTGAGAAGACTTCGGGGCTGTACTGGAAGGTCCAGTTCGTTTCCGGCTGCTTTTCCGCCAGTTCCCTGATCTGGCGCGCGCTTTCGGTCGCGATCGATTTCACACCCTGCTTGCCCTGGTTGAAAACGATCTCACGGAAGTTCGGCGCCGTCGCATTGTAGAAATGCAGGATGGCGTTCTTCGCGCCCTTCAGCGATTCCATGGTGCGCGCGATGAGTTCGGGACGCGCCTGGGTCAGCACCTCGATATGAACGTCGTCCGGCGCCTTGCCCTCTTCGATCAGCTTGCGGATGAAACCGAAATCGGTTTCGGAGGCGGCCGGAAAGCCCGCCTCGATATGCTTGAAGCCGATGCGGACCAGCATTTCGAACATGCGCATCTTGCGGTCGGCATTCATCGGCTCGAAGAGAGCCTGATTGCCGTCCCTGAGGTCGGTGCTCATCCAGATCGGCGGCGTCGTGATGACCTTGTTGGGCCATTGGCGGTCCGGCAGGTCGATCGGCGGGAAGGCGCGGTATTTTTCGGCAGGGTTCTTCAACATGATGTCTGTCTCCAGGAATTAGCAAAAAGCGTGGCGGAGACGTGCTCAAGAAACACGGGACTGCCGGACTGCCACGGGCGCAAGGTCCGGCAGCCGGAGATAAGTCGCAAGCTCGAATTCATGTTCATGGCGGTTCGCCGACAGTCTTTGCGCGAGCGGCTCTCGGCGCTGGCGCGATGGACAAAAGGTTCGGAAGCTGTGGGTGAGGTGGTGTGATGTTCTGCGCTAGGCGCAGAGAAGCCCACGCTCCAGAAGGAGCGCGCGAAGAAGCGCGAGAGTGGCGGGCCGTTTCCTGTCCATGGACGGAAAATAGAGGCGGCAACCGGCTTTCGTCAAGCAGGCGCGATGGAATAACGCAGATAGGACAGGCTCGCTTCCCTATTGCCTAAAGGAAGGAGCCCCATCCCTCAAAGGAAAGAGGCGATCTTGTCGGCCATCTGGTCGGGGCTGACTCCGGGCGGGAAGAAGGTCAGGAATTCGCCGTTCGGTCCCATCAAATAGGCTACCGAGGAATGATCCATCGTGTAGTCCTTGGCCGCGTCCTTGGCGGCCTCGCCGGCGGCGGGTTCTTCCTTCACCTTCTCGTAGAAGACCCGGTAGACCTTGGCGACGGCGGCGATCTGTTCGGGCGTCCCGGTGAGGCCGATGAGGCGCGGATCGAACTGCTTGACGTAGCCCGCAAGCACCTGCGGCGTGTCGCGCTCGGGATCGACGGTGACGAAGATCGGCTGCACTTTTGCGCCCTTCGGCCCGAGCTTTTCCAGAGCGCCGGCCATCACCTGCAATTCCGTCGGACAGACGTCCGGGCAGAAGGTAAAGCCGAAATAGATCAGCATGTACTTGCCGCGATAATCCTGGTCCGTGACGGTCTTGCCGGTCTGGTCGACAAGCATGAAGGGCCCGCCGACCTGCGGCTTGCCAACCGTCTGGACACTGGTGCTCGCCTCTCCGTCAGGCGCCTGCCGGCTCACCAGCCGGTCGACCTTCGGCGCGAGGGCAAGACCGATCACGGCGGCGACGACGAGGGCGGCAATAAGAATGACGAGGCGCTGACGCGGCATGACGGCGGTTCTCCCTTGATTCTCCCGGTTCCGGTTTCCGAATATTGCCGGGTTCAGTTTCGACCATTGCCGACAAGCGCTTCGGCTTGAGGGCGGGCCTCCGCAAGCTTATAGAAGACCGGCTGCGACGGGTTTTAACCTTTGGACGGGTTTAAAGCACAGTCCGGGACGAGAAGGAAATCCGATGGATCAGGCGAAGGGCGACGAAATGACACGCATGACGGGTCGCGGGACCACCATTCGCGGCGCGACGGCGGCGCTTTTCCTCGCGTGCCTCGCCCTCTTCCTCCAGGCCGGCATGAAGCAGGCGCTGGCCGAGGACCCGCCCGGCATGAACATGTCTCTGCCCGACAACGACCTCGTCGACGCCGCCAAATCGGGCGACATCCGCGCGATCCATGTCGCCGTGATGGGCGGTCTTTCGCCGGACGACAGCGGCTCCGGCAATATACCGGCCATCGTGGTGGCGGCCGATAACGGCCATCTCGACGCTGTGAAATATCTGCTCAGCATCGGCGCGCATCCGAACAACCGGGACAAGGACAGCCGTACCGCGCTGTCCGTAGTCGCCCAGTCCGGCCGCGCCGATATCGCCGCCGCGCTGCTCGACGGAGGCGCCGATCCGAACGAGACCGCCGAAAACCGCGACACGCCGCTGATGATCGCGATCCGGGCGCATCGGACATCCGTCGTCAAAGTGCTGATCGACCACAAGGCCGACGTCGAGGATACGGACGTCACCGGTCGCTCGGCGACGGATCTGGCCGAGGAGCGTCATTACGACGACATTCTCAATATCCTGCGGCAGGCCGGCGGTTAAGACGGAATTTCCCCTCTTTGCGCGAAGGGCCTTTCCGAACCGCGGGCGCGTCCCTATCTTCAGGGGAAGATGGACATGCCCCAGAAGCCGCCCCGCCGTCACCGCCTCGCCGCGAAGATGCGCCGCCAGACCGCTCCGCTGGAGGGCGAGACCGCGCGGCCTTTTCACCATCTGGCCGACGGCACCTTCAGGAACCCCAAGGGCGCGCCGAAGCGCAGCATCGGACGGCTGAAGCACGCGGGGCCCTTCTTCCTCGAAATGCTGAAGCAAGGCGCGCGCAAGGTCGAGATTCCGGAAGGCCATGTGCTGCCGCGCGACGCGGCGGTGCGCCTGCTCGAAGAACAACGGGCGACGCCGGACGATTTCGTGACCTGGCTCGGCCATGCGGCCTTCCTGATCCGCATCGGCGGTCTCAATGTCCTCACCGATCCCTATCTCACCACCTATGCCGGACCGGCGGGCCTCGGACCGCGCCGCTTCGTCAAATGCGGCGTGCCGATGTCGGCCCTGCCGCGCATCGATCTTCTCGTCGTCAGCCATAATCACTACGACCATCTCGACGAGCGCGCGCTGGCCCGGCTACCGGACAAGTCGCATATGACGGTGGTCGTGCCCCTGAGGCTCGCCTCGTTCTTCCATGAGCGCGGCTTTCCGAACGTCGTCGAACTCGACTGGCATCAGAGCCACAAGATCAAAGGCGTCAAGGTGACGGCGCTGCCGGTGGTGCACTGGTCGCGGCGCAGCGGCTTCGACACCAACCGCACGCTCTGGGCGGGCTTCGCGCTCGAAAGCAAGGACCACAAGCTTTTCTTCGGCGGCGATAGCGGCTACGCGCCGATCTTCAAGGAGATCGGCGATCAATACGGACCCTTCGATACCGCGCTGCTCGGCATCGGCGCCTATGAGCCGCGCATCATGATGAAGGAATCCCATGCCAACCCCGAAGAGGCCGTGCAGATGGGCCTCGACCTCAAGGCCCGGCGTCTTGTCGGCATGCATTGGGGAACGGTACTCCTGACCGTCGAGCCGCCTTTCGAGCCGCCCGAACGGTTCCGCAAGGCGGGCGCAGATCAGGGCTTTGCACCGGAAGACATCTGGATCATGGCGATCGGCGAGACGAGGCCGCTTAGGCGCTGGCCCTCGAACCAGTAGCTTTCTCCGTAGCTTTGCGTAGGTGAGGCGCGCCGAAAGCCGCGCTACACTCCCCGCCGGAAAGACGGGGACAGATCACCATGGCTATTGTCGAAGATCGCGGCAGCATGCACTGGCTCAGGCGGCGGTTTCTCGCCGGCGGCAATGCGGCGACCGCGAATGTCGCGTCGGAGGCCGGCCGCGTACGGCTGCAAACGTTGGTGCTGCTGCGCTGGCTCGCGCTCGGAGGCCAGCTCGCCGCAGTGCTCTTCGTCAGCCTCGGCCTCGGCTTTCCGCTGCCGCTCGGCCTCTGCCTTTCCGCCATCGCCGCATCCGCCTGGCTCAACGTCTTCCTGACGCTCCGTTACCGGACGACCGTGCGCCTGCCGGACTGGCAGGCAGCCGTCTATTTCGCGATCGATCTGATGCAGCTTGCCGTGCTGCTCTTTCTGACCGGCGGATTGCAGAACCCTTTCGCGCTTCTTTTCATGGCGCCGGTGACGATCTCGGCGACGACGCTCTCGCTCAGAAGCACTATCGCACTCCTCACGCTCTCCTTCGTCTATGTAACGCTACTCGCCTTCTTTCACATGCCGCTGCCATGGCGGCCCGGCCAGCCCTTCGCGCTGCCGCCGCTCTATCTGCTCGGCAACTGGACCGCGATCGCGCTCGGTCTCGGTTTCATGGCGGCTTATGCATGGCGCATCTCGCAGGAATCGCGGCGCATGTCGGCCGCGCTGTCGGCCACGCAATTCGTGCTGGCGCGCGCGCAGCGTCTTTCCGCGCTTGACGGTCTCGCGGCGGCCGCCGCGCATGAACTCGGCACGCCGCTCGGCACCATCGCGCTCGTCGCCAAGGAATTGCAGCGCGGCGGATTGAGCGCCGAGGAGATGAAGGAAGATCTCGAACTGCTCGGCAGTCAGGCCGAACGCTGCAAGGACATCCTCTCGCGGCTATCGCGCGAGCCCAAGGGCGAGGACGCGATGTATTCGCGCCTGCCGCTCCATGTTCTGCTCGACGAGATCATCGAACCGCATCGCGACATGGATGTGGAATTCAGGATTTCCGTGTCGGCGCGCGAGCCCGATGCGCGGGAGCCGGAAATCTGGCGCCGTCCCGAGATCCTCTACGGCCTCGGCAACTTCATCGAGAACGCCGCCGATTTCGCGCGCTCGGAAGTCGCGGTCAGTGTCTCCTACGACCGGCGCAACATTGCGATCTCGATCATGGATGACGGCCCCGGCTTCTCGCCCGAGATCATCGAGAAGATCGGCGAACCTTACGTCACGACGCGACCTCGTGTCGCACGCTCGAACGAGCCCGGCAGCGAGCATGAGGGCATGGGGCTAGGCTTTTTCATCGCCAAGACGCTGCTGGAACGTTCCCGGGCGAAGGTCGAGATCGCCAATCGCGACGACGGCACGCCCGGCGCACTGGTGAAAGTCGTCTGGCCGCGGGAGGCGATCGAGGCGGACTCGGCCTTTCCGTCTCCGGCGTGAGCCACGCTCGAAGGAGATTTCAGGATAGGGACTTTCCCTGAGTTGGCCTCATGCGGCCATTCGTCCTAAAATCATGCTATCGGGAAAGACCGGTCGTGCCGGCCCATTTCGACAATGCCAGCATATCGAGCCTGGGCCAGTACATTCGGCCGTGGCCGGATATGTCCGGCCGAGAAAGGAAGAAAGCGTGCAGACGATGCCGGAAAAAATCGAAGAGCTTGGCGCAATGCCTTTCATCCCCGAGGACAGGACGCTTCTTCTCGTCGATGACGACGTGCCCTTTCTCACCCGCCTCGCCCGCGCCATGGAAGCGCGCGGCTATGAAGTAACGACGGCGAGCACGATCAGGGAAGGCAAGGAACAGGCCCGCGCGAAGAAGCCGGGCTTCGCGGTCGTCGATCTCCGTCTCGAAGACGGCAATGGCCTCGACGTCGTCTCCGCCGTCCAGGATGCACGACCGGAAGCGCGCATCGTCGTGCTGACGGGTTACGGCAATATCGCAACCGCCGTCGCCGCCGTGAAGCTCGGCGCCGTCGACTATCTGGCAAAACCGTCCGATGCCGATGCGATCGAGGCAGCGCTCCTCGCCAAGACAGGCGACAAGGCCCTGCCGCCGGAAAATCCGATGTCGGCGGACCGCGTACGCTGGGAACACATCCAGCGCGTCTACGAACTCTGCGACCGCAACGTCTCGGAGACGGCGCGCCGCCTCAACATGCATCGCCGCACGCTGCAGCGCATTCTCGCCAAGCGCGCGCCGAAATAGAGGGCGACGGTTTTCGCCGCGCCCGGATCGCCCCGCCGGACAGACCTGCCCGGCGGCCGGGGATAAGTTTTCCGGAAAAATATTCGTGGACGGAGGGAGTGTCGCCCTCTTGACCAGCGTGACGCTCCTCCCCACCTATCCGGTTATGTCGGGAAGTGCGCCCGGCGCTCCCCGGCCCTCCTCACGGAGGGCTTTTTCGTTCCGGCGGCCGGCCGGGCCCTCTTTGACTTATTCCGAATCCAGAAACCGGAACACGCGCCGTGCGGCGACGCGGGCATATTGCAACGTCAGCGCCTTGCGGCGAGCGGCCGGGAGCTGCGTGTCGTGCTCGCCCTCGCGCAAAATCTCGGCGTCGTATTTGTCGGCGATGATGAGGCCGACATCGAGTGGGATCACCTCGCGGGGAAAATCCGGCGGCACAGCGAAGAAGAAGCGGTCGCAGAAGTCGAGATAATCCTCCCACTTTCCGTCGGTGAGATAATCGGTGAGGCTCGACTTGATCTCGATGATGATGATCTCGCCCTTCGGTCCCAGCGCGATGATGTCGGCGCGGCGGCCGGTCGCGAGCGTGAGTTCGGTGAGCGCGGCATAATTCATCTGGGCGAGCAAGCGCCCGCAGCCGCGCTGCACTGCGGCCGCCGTCGCGGATTGCCGCCCGTCGAAAAGCCGGAAGCTGTCCTCGATCTCGTCGCTGAAATTGGCCATGCGGCCAAGCTACGCCGCAAGCGCGATGGTCTTCAAGTCAGGCGATACCCGCCTGGGCAAGCGCCTCGTCGAGCCATTGGCGGCGGCGCATTCCCTCACGCGGATGGCCGCTCTCGCCGCCGATGGCGAGCGAGACGGCGGCGTTGACCGCAACCGCGCGGCGATAGCGCGCGAGATCCGGCATCGCGCCCGCGACGGCCGCGTAGCCGCGAAAGACGGCATCCCGCAAAGGACCCGCATTTTCGAAGTGCCGCAGATCGGCTTCCGGCGCGCCGATGCCGGCTTCCGCGAAGTCGATGAAGGCGATGCCCGCCTTTCTGTCCTCAAGCACATTGGAAAGGTTGAGATCCCCATGCAGAAAAACGGGAGATACAGCATCGCCCTGCCACAGATCTTTCAGCGCCGCGAGCTTGCGGCGGCTCTCCGCCGAACCGATGCGCGTCAACGCTTCCTCGAGGCTGCGCATCAGGCTGTCGCCAAGCTTCGCCACCTCGGGCACCAGGGCCGATGTGAGGCGGTGAAAATCCGCGATCGCGGCACCGAGCTCCTCGCCGATGCGGTCGCGTTCGCCGGACGCCTTGCCGAAAAAGCCTGCTTCCTCGACATGGCGGCCCGGCATGAATTCGGTCCTGAGCCATCCGGCGAGCGGCGGGCCGGCATAGGCGCTGCCGAAGCCCCAGGGATCGTCCCAGAGGCCGTGACCGGCAAGTTTCGGAATGCGCAGGCGCGGACCCGCCAAGCCGTCGAGAAGCCTGAGCGCCGCCGCCTCGCGGATCACCTTGCTCTCGCCGGAGCCGAGGCCGCCATGCCGCCGCGTCAGCTTCAGCACGGTGCCGTCGCCGAGATCATAGACGCTGCCCCACAGGCCTTCGTTGAGAAGGCGCCAGGGCGGCGCGGGAAGCGTTTCAATCTTCTCGGCGATCTTCGCCTGGAAGGCGTCGCCTGTCGTTTGTTCGAACATGGGCGCGAGTCTAGCAGCCCGGCGAAGGCCTGCGGCATGGAAAAAGGGCGGCCCTTGCGAGCCGCCCTTTCAGTTCGACGCCTGTTTTCTTATTCCGCGGCGACTGTCTGCGCCGTCTTCTTGGAACCGAAATTGACCGTCTTCAGGAAGGCGATACCCTGTTCGGCGATGTCGTCGCCGACCATGCGGTCGTCTTCGTTCTTCAGTTCGTCCATGTCGACATAGATCGCATAGAAGGACTTCGTGCGGTCGGTGATGATGCCAGCCTTGAGAAGCGTCTTCACGAGGACGCGGAAGACGTTCGCCGCGTCCTTCATGCCTTCGCGTCGATCTTCGTCGGTCACCGCCTCCAGCATCTCGGCCTGGACGAGTTTCCAGTCGAGACCGAAATCGGCGTAGATGACCTTCTTCTGCTCGGGATTGACGAGGTTGAAGAGCAGCGTCTGGAAGACGTTGGCCGCCCAGTCCTCGATGATGTCGCGCTCTTCCTGGGTAAGCTTGGGGATCGTGCGGTCGGCCCAGATCTTGCCGAACTTGTGGTGGAAGGCTTCGTCCGTCATCGCGAGCTGGCAGAGCTTCACCAGCAGCGGATCGCGGGCGGTGTTGAAGAAGGTCGCGAAGGTGCCCATGGCAAGGCCCTCGACGAGGAGCTGCATGCCGACGATCTTCTTGTAGACCTCTTTCGCGTTGACCATCTCGGCGAGGAGATTGCCGAGCGTCTCGCCGACGGCGAGCGGCTTGCCCCAGCGCGATTTCACGTAGGCGGCGAAAGCCGTCACATGGCGGGCCTCTTCGCGGGCCTGGTTGGCCGCATATTCCTGCGCGCCCGGATCGAGGAGGATGTGGCAGAGCGAGGCGGAGAGATTGAGCGCGCCCTGCTCGCCATGCAGGATCGCCGACATCATCCAGCGGGCGGTCTCGTTGACGAAGCGGATCTTTTCTTTTTCGGAAAGCGCCGCGAAACAGGGCAGCGTCAGTTCCGGCACCAGATCGGGCGAGATCATCATCTCGTTTTCCTGATCGAAGGGCTCGGAGAAGTCGATATAGCGGGGATCGAGCGGATCCCAGAAATGATCGTGGGTCGCCGAGATGATCTTGTCGAACGCGCCGGAGCGGCGGTTGTAGCGCTCGACATTCATCATCGCCTCGAAATCGTCGGGCGATACGGCTTCGTAGGCGTTGTCCTTCGTAATCTGCCGGGCTTCGGTCATGCCCATGTCTCCCTTTGTGAAGCGCTCAACCCCTTCAGCAGCGGGCCCGCGCCGGTAAGTCACAAAGTAAATAGGGACATTCTGCCGTCTGGCTATACGGAAAATGACGGATGCGTCAACTTTACGCGGCTCTGCCGAGCAAACATGACGCTACCGACATTTTGGTTGTGACAATGCTTTACCCAAGGTCTAGGCTCACTCCTAAAAACAAAGCCAACGACATTGGAGGAAACACATGAGCAATCTGGCGAAAGCCCACAGTTCACAGGTCTCGACGGCGGCGGAAGAAGCCTATGCGGTGCCGTTGAAGGAGATCGACGTCGCGAATCCCGAGCTCTTCCGCACCAATACGATGTGGCCCTATTTCGACCGGCTCCGCAAAGAAGCGCCCGTCCATTTCTGCGAGACCAACGAAGATGCCGGCCCCTACTGGTCGGTGACGCGATACAACGACATCGTCTCGGTCGACACCAATCATCAGGTGTTTTCGTCGGAAGGCGGCATCACGCTCCGCGACCAGGATGACGACTTCAAGCTGCCGATGTTCGTCGCGATGGACCCGCCCAAGCATGACGACCAGCGCAAGACCGTGAGCCCGATCGTCGCGCCGGCGAACCTCGCCAAGCTCGAGGGCCTGATCCGCGAGCGCGCCGGCAAGATCCTCGACGCGCTGCCCGAGAACGAGCCCTTCAACTGGGTCGACCGCGTCTCGATCGAACTGACGACGCAGATGCTCGCCACGCTTTTCGACTTTCCCTTCGAGGAACGCCGGAAGCTCACGCGCTGGTCCGACGTCGCGACCGCGACGGTCGAATCCGGCGTCATCGAGTCGGAGGAGCAGCGCCGCGCCGAGCTTCTGGAATGCGCCGATTATTTCATCGGGCTCTGGAACGAGCGTGTCAATGCGCGCGAACCGGGCGGCGATCTGATCTCCATGCTGGCGCATGGCGAGTCGACCCGGAACATGGACAAGATGGAATATCTCGGGAACCTGATCCTGCTGATCGTCGGCGGCAACGACACGACGCGGAATTCGATCACGGGCGGCCTCTATGCGCTGAACCTCTTCCCCGACCAGTACAAGAAGCTCCGCAGCGAAGGTGCGGGCATCGTCCCGAACATGGTGTCGGAAATCATCCGCTGGCAGACGCCGCTCGCCTATATGCGCCGCACGGTGCTCCAGGACGTGGAAGTTGCCGGCCAGAAGATCCCGAAGGGCGACAAGGTTGCGATGTGGTACGTCTCGGGCAATCGCGACGAGACGGTGATCGAAAATCCGAACGAGCTGGTGATCGACCGTGCGCGGGCGCGCCAGCACATCTCCTTCGGCTTCGGCATCCATCGCTGCGTCGGCAACCGCCTCGCCGAGATGCAGCTCCGCATCATCTGGGAGGAAATCCTGAAGCGCTGGCCGGACCAGCCGATCGAGGTTCTGGCCGAACCGCGTCGCGTCCATTCGAGCTTCGTGAAGGGCTATGAAGAGATGATGGTGCAGCTACCGACGCGCAAGCACTGAACGGATAC
>CAISYL010000143.1 GCA_903889655.1 uncultured Alphaproteobacteria bacterium
CCGAGCCAGATGCTCCTGGCCCCCGGAACAAGCCCGGGGTGACACAATGGTGAGAAATCAGAAAACGAGCCCCTCCAGAAACCCTCTCAGATCGTCCGTCGCGTGATGCACGTGCGACGCCTCGCCGCCGTCGTGAGAGAGCCGTTGATAGCGCTCCGGTCCCGCCTCGCCCTGCGGCCTTACCCAGACCGTCTTCATGCCGAGCTCGTGAGGGATTTCGAGATTGCGCGGAATGTCCTCGAACATCGCGGCGCGCGTCGGCGCGATGCCGCTCGCGCGCACGAAACTTTCATAGGCGTCGCGCCCCGGCTTCGGTCTGTAGCCGGTCGAGACGATGTCGTAGATGCCGTCGAACACATGCGCGATGCCGAGCCGCGCGACGACGTTCTCGGCATGCGCGACCGAACCGTTGGTGAAGATGACCTTGGTGCCCGGCAGCGCGGCGATGGCGCGGCCGAGTGCCTCGTCGGGTTTCACGATGCCGACATCGATATCGTGCACATGGGCGAGGAAACGTCCGGGCTCGATTCCGTGAACGGCCATCAATCCGGCAAGCGTCGTCCCGTGCTCGACATAGAAATCCTTCTGCACGCGCCTTGCCTCGATCGCGTCGACCTCGAGAAGCACCATGATGAAGTCGCACATCTTCGCGTCGATCTGTGCGAAGAGGTCGCATTCCGGCGGATAGAGCGTGTTGTCGAGATCGAAAACCCAGTGCTCGACATGGCCGAAATCGGCCGCATGCGGCGATGGTAAAGATTGTCTGACGAACGAATCCATGAGACCGGCCGGGAGGCGAGGGCGGAATGGGCGTTGCCCATATGTGCCGTTTCATCGTCTCCGTGGCAAGCGTCTAAAGCTCGGCGCAATTTCTTAACGTGGATTTAAGCGCCCCGCCGCGAGACTCGCCCGCGTTACGGAGTGCCCGATGCTCGAACGCATGAAACGATATTTCACCGGCCGGAAGCTCCCTTCGGAGCTCCGCTACGAAGACGCGCGCCGTGCGCTCGAGATGCAGTCGCTCGCCGTGAAGCGCGAGCTGGCCGCGCGCGCCGATGCGCCGCCCGAGACGCTCTATTATCTGGCCGGCGACGAGGATGTCTCGGTCCGTTCGCTGGTTGCCGCCAATCCCGCGACTCCCATTCAGGCCGACGAACTTCTGCAGGTCGACAGCGATGGCGAAGTCCGCATGGAACTCGCGCGCAAGATCGCCCGCATCGTGCCCGACATGCCGGAGCGCGAACGGCGCCAGATGCGCGACCGCATGATGCTGCTTCTTGAAAAGCTCGCCCGCGACGAGCTCGCCCGCGTGCGCCGCATCGTCGCCGAAGAAATCAAATCCTGCCCGCATATCCCCAAGCGCATCGCCGTGCGCCTCGCCCGCGACGCGGAAATCATGGTCTGCGGCCCCGTGCTCGAATATTCGCCGCTCCTCTCCGATGAAGACCTCGTCGAGATCGTCGCGACGACACGCGTGCAGGGCGCGCTCGAGGCGATCGCCCGCCGCCGCAATGTGGGCGGCAATGTCGCCGACGCCATCGTCGCGACGCTCGACATTCCGGCGATCGCGCAGCTTCTCGCCAATCCGCGCGCCGAGATCCGCGAGGATACGCTGGACCGGATCATCGGCGAGGCCGCGACCATCGAGGCCTGGCACCTGCCGCTGGTCATGCGCCCGGCGCTCTCGGTGCGCGCGATCCGCCGCATCGCGGTCTTCGTCTCGCGCGCGCTGGTCGAGGAAATCACGCGCAAGCACAAGCTCGATGCCGATACGGAGACCTGGCTGAAGACGCGCGCGCAGACGCGCATCGAAGGCGAGGCGCCGGAAGCGTCTCCCGACGCGGCCATCGCCGGCATCAAGAAGGCCTTCGCGGCCGGCACGCTCAACGACGACCTCGTCACCAAGGCAGCGTCCCTGAAGCAGAAATCGGCGGTGACGATGGCGCTCTCGCTTCTCTGCAACGTGCCGGAGGCGATCGTCGCCCAGATCATCGAGGTGAAGAGCGGCAAGGGCATCGCGGCGCTCTGCTGGAAGGCGGGGCTTGCCATGCGCACCGCGCTCGCGATCGAAATCTTCGTCGCCAACGTGCCTGTCGATACGCGCGTCCTGCCGCGTGCCGGCGTCGACTATCCGATGGAAGAAGCCGAGATGCTCTGGCATCTCCAGTATTTCGGCGTCGTCGGAAAATAGGCCCGGCTTATTTGAGCGTGACGTCGAAGACGGGCTTGCCGCCGGTGTCGATGCGCATGAAGCGCTTCTCGTCATAGCCGCGCGAGACGCAGGCATCCCGGCCCTTGATCTCGAAGCGCGTGGTCTTGGTGCAGAAGGCATCCGCGCCCGACCAGACAAGCGGCCGCCCATCCTGCCGCGCCGTCTGGCCCTTGTCGTCGGCGGCCTCGGCGTAGACGTCATAGCTCGATTGCGCGAGCCGTCCCTTGATCGCCTTGGCGCAGGTTCCGGGCTCGATGCGGATCCATCCGCTCGACATGTCGTCGTCGCCGGCATGAAAGCCGACCGCCGCCCAGACGAGATAGCCCGTCTTGTTGCAGAGATTGAGCCCGCCGCGCTTCTGTTCGTCTTCCGCGCCTGAAACGAGTTCGGAAATCAGCGCCTCGTCGATCGTGCCATTGGGCTCATGCCCGCTCGCGCGCTGGAACGCCATCACCGAGCGCAGCGTCGCTTTCGCCGCGACGCCGTCGATCTTCGCAATGCGGAAGCCATTGTCGTGGAGCAGGCGTTGCGCGCCGGCGATGCGAGCCTCCTCCAGCGAATAATTGCGCGGCTCGCCGAAATTCGTCGTCCAGTCGTCGCCGGCCTTCGTATCGACACGGATGAAATCGTTCGACTCATAGCCGTTCAGCGCGCAGTTCTCGCGGCCGGTGATGAAGAAGTCCTTCGGCACCGTGCAGAAGCGCTCGGTGCCCGAGAAATATTTCGTCGGCCCCTGATGCGCGTCGATCGAACGGGCGAAGACGTAATAGCTCGTGGATTTGATCGGGCCGGCGAGAACGCTGGCGCAGCTTCCGGGCAGGACCCGCGCCCAGCCTTGCGAATGCCATTCGAGCGCCGGCGGCTCCCCCTGCATCCCGATCGCGCCTTGCAGCACATAGCTCGTCGTATTGCAGAGCTTGTAGTCGGCATGGGCGGAGGTGGGAGCGAGTAGAAGCGATGTCGCAAATAGAAAAAAGGCGGTCGCCAGATATCTGTGTCGTCCCGGCACTCGTTGTCGGGACCGGCGCAATTGGCTGCCCGAAGTTACATCCCTCAAGCCGAAGCCTTCTTCTGGATCAGCGTGCCGACGCCGTGCTCGGTGAAGAGTTCGAGCAGCACCGAATGCCGCACGCGGCCGTCGATGATGACGACCGCCTCGACTCCGCCCTCGATGGCGTCGATGCAGGTTTCGATCTTCGGGATCATGCCGCCCGAAATCGTACCGTCCTTGATGAGCGCCTTGGCCTCGTCGACGGTCAGCTCCTCGATGAGGTTGCCCTGCTTGTCGAGAACGCCGCGCACATCGGTGAGGAGGAGGAGGCGCGTCGCGCCCATCGCGCCGGCGATGGCGCCCGCCGCCGTGTCGGCATTGATGTTGTAGGTATCGCCGTTCGGCGCGACGCCGACCGGCGCGATCACCGGAATGATGTCCGATGCGATGATCGTCTGCAGGATCTGCGGATTGATCTTCGCCGGTTCGCCGACGAAGCCGAGATCGAGGATCTTCTCGATATTCGATTCCGGATCGTGAATCTTCTGCTCGACCTTTTTCGCGACGATGAGATTGCCGTCCTTGCCGCAGAGGCCGATGGCCTGGCCGCCGGCGCGGTTGAGCAGCGAGACGAGGTTCTTATTGATCGAGCCGGCGAGAACCATCTCGACGACCTCGACCGTCGCTTTGTCGGTAATGCGAAGCCCGCCGGAGAATTCGCTCTTGATGCCGAGCCGGGTCAGCATCGCGCCGATCTGCGGGCCGCCGCCATGCACGACGATCGGGTCGACGCCCGACTGCTTCAGCAGCACGATGTCGCGCGCGAATTCGAGACCCAGCGCCTCGTCGCCCATGGCGTGGCCGCCATATTTCACGACGATGGTCTTCTTGTCGTATTGCTGCATGAAGGGCAGCGCTTCGGAGAGCACGTTCGCCCGCTCGATGTCCCGGGCGTCGTCGGCCGGGTTATGCGTGTGGTGGTGGTCCGGCATGAAGCCCGCGCTCCCCGTCTATTGTTCCCGGGCTTTATAGCCGATGCCCTGCGGGTCGGCCAATCCGGCAATTTCGGCCCTGAGTTCGGCGATGCCGAGCCCGTCGACCGACGAGGTGGCGATGACGGTCGGATGGGCCGCGACATGGCGCCGGACGCCTTCGCGAACCTCTTCGAGCCGCGTCGCAAGCTCGCTCGCCTTCAGCTTGTCGCTCTTGGTGAGCACGACCTGATAGGAGACCGCCGCGCCGTCGAGAAGCTTCATCGTTTCGTGGTCGTTGTCCTTGAGCCCGTGCCGCGCATCGATCAGCACGATGACCCGGCGGAGCGCGACCCGGCCCTTCAGATAATTCATGACGAGCCGCGTCCATGCCGCGACCGTCGCCTTGGTCTCCCGCGCATAGCCGTAGCCCGGCAGATCGACCAGGATGAGGGCGGGGCGATCCGTCTGACCCAGCGCGAAGAAATTGAGCTGCTGCGTGCGGCCGGGTGTGTTCGAGGTACGTGCCAGCGTCGAGCGCCCGGTCAGCGCATTGACGAGGCTCGACTTGCCGACATTCGAGCGTCCGGCAAAGGCGATCTCGGGTGCGCCCATCTCGGGCAGGCCCTCGAGGTCGACGACCCCGCGCAGGAATTCGCAAGGCCCCGCAAAGAGCTTCCGCCCCGCCTCGACGCTGTGGGTGACGAGGCCCTTGCCCTCGAGGCTCGCCTTTTCCGGCACCGCTTTGTCCGGCGCCGGGCTCTCCGGATCGTTCTGCCCTTTGCCGGTCATGATCTTACGACTTGCCGCCGCCGGCGCCGCGCCAGGCGAAGAGCTTGTCGAGGCCGAGATTGCTGAAAATCTCGATCGGCACGCCCTGGCGACGCATGATGACGCCCTGCTGGAGCGCCGACAGCGTGTTGTTGCAGGCCCAGTAGATGACGAGGCCGGCCGGGAAGCTCGCCAGCATGAAGGTGAAGATCACGGGCATCCACATGAAGATCTGCTGCTGCACCGGATCGGCGGGCGCCGGGTTCATGCGCTGCGTCACGAACATGGTGAAGCCCATGATGAGCGGCCAGAGGCCGATCATCAGGAAGGCCGGCGGCATCCAGGGGATGAGACCGAAGAGATTGAAGATCGTCGTCGGATCGGGCGCGGAAAGATCGTGGATCCAGCCGAAGAACGGCGCATGCCGCATTTCGATGGTGACGAAGAGAACCTTGTAGAGCGAGAAGAAGACCGGAATCTGGATCACCATCGGCAGACAGCCGGCGATCGGATTCACTTTCTCTTTCTTGTAGAGCTCCATGATCTCCTGCTGCTGGCGCATCTTGTCGTCCTTGTGGACTTCCTTGATGCGTTCCATCTCGGGCTGCAGCTTCTTCATCTTCGACATCGACTCGTAGGAGCGATTGGCGAGCGGGAAGAAGGCGGCCTTGAAGAGCACGGTGATGATGAGGATCGCGATGCCGAAGTTGCCGGTCTCACGGGCGAGGAAATCGATCGCCTTGAAGACGGGCTGCGTCAGGAACCAGAACCAGCCCCAGTCGATCAGCAGGTTGAAGCGGTAGATGCCCGCGTCCTTGTAGTGATCGATGAGCTTCGAGACCTTGGCGCCGGCAAAGAGCCGGTTGTTGACGGTCGCGGTCGCATTCGGCGCGACGGTCAGCGCCTCGTAGCGGAAATCGGCCTGGAAGCGCTCATGCTGCGCGTCGGGCGTTGCGCCCGCCTCCGCGCTGAAATGCGCGACGAAGGGTTTGCCCGCTTCGGGGATGAGGGCTGCGGCCCAGTATTTATCGGTGACGCCGAGCCAGCCTTCGGTGTCGGCGACGGTCTGCGGGCCGTCCTTGATCGCGGCGGCGTATTTGATCGCCGTCTCGCCATTGTTCTTGAACTCGCCGATGAAGCCTTCGTGCAGGATGTAGAAGGCTTTGCCTTCCGGCTGGCCGGTGCGCGAGACGAGGCCATAGGGAAAGAGCGTGACGGGCGCGCCCGACTTGTTCTCGACCGTATCGGTGATGGTGAAGAGGAAATTCTCGTCGACCGAAATGGTGCGATGGAAAACGAGGCCCTCGCCATTGTCCCAGGCGAGCGTGACCGGCGTCGTCGGCGTCAACGTGGTGCCGGCCTCGACGCGCCACTGCGTGTCGCTCGCGGGCAGCTTCACGTTGGAGCCGGGCGCGGCGACATAGCCGAACTCGGCGAAATAGGGCTTCTCGGTCCGCGCCGGCGAAAGCAGCGCGATCTCCGGGCTCGTCTTGTCGACCGTCTCGCGGTAGTTGCGCAGATGAAGATCGTCGATACGCGCGCCCTTGAGCGCGATGGAGCCGTCGACCTGATCGGAACTGATCGCGACGCGCGGGCTCTGCTGCAGCGCCTCGTTGCGGCTGAGGCTGGTCGCCGTGATGGTCGGTCCGCTGGACGGAACCGAGGCGCCGTTGCCCTGAACGCCCGGGAGCGTCGCATCGCTGCCTTGCGCCGCGCCGCCGGCGGGCGGCGTCTGTGTCTGGGCCTGGCGTGCCTTCTCCGCCTCCATGCGCGGCGTCACCACGAAATGCTGCCAGCCCACGAAAACGAGCACCGACAGCAGAATGGCGATGAGGAAATTGCGATTATCACCCATGGGACGTGTCTTCCTTGCTCTCGGAACCGGCCTGGTTCCCGGAGCCTCGTTGGGAGGAGGGACCGCGCGCGGCGCGCTGCGACCCGTGAAGTTTGGCGCCATGAACTTTCGTCATGGCGGCGCGCAAATCGTCGAGGAGATCGGGCCAGGCCCGTGTCAGCGTGCTCGCGCGGCCGACGAGCACGTAGTCGTAGCCTTGTTTCGCGATCACGGGAAGGATTTCGCTGGCGGCGGCCTTGAGGCGGCGCCGGGCCCGGTTGCGGATGACGGCACCGCCAACCTTGCGGGTGACGGTGAAGCCGACACGGGGCTCGGCTTCGTCGGCGCGGTCGAGGGCTTGCAGGACGAGGCCGTTTGCGGCCCATTTGCGGCCCCCCGCTGCGGCGAGAAAGTCGCGCCGCTTCCGCAATCTGGCGATGTCGGTGCGGCGGGGCATATGGCTGTCCAGAGGGCCTTGTTCGATCGGCCCGTTCGCGCGGGAGGTTACTCCGCGGGAGATGGGGTCGCCGATATCAGGCCGAAAGCCGCTTGCGTCCACGCGAACGACGGGCGGCGAGAACCTTGCGGCCACCCTTCGTCGCCATGCGCGCACGGAAACCGTGGCGGTGCTTGCGGACGAGTTCGCTCGGTTGATAGGTCCGTTTCACGTCTCTTCTCCGGCGGATCTGGCTGGAGCCTGGCCCTTGATGAGGACCGCTCCGGCCGGCACTCACAGGTGCCAAGAATACAAAGGCCGTCGGCGTTGCCGCCTGACGGCTGTCTGGCCGGGTGTATAGTCGATAAATCCGTCCAAAGTCAATGAAAGAGGGCGCCGCCTCGCAAGGCGGCCGCGCCGCCGCCGGCCCCGCTCACAATTGAGTGATGTAGGGCCTTGTCTGCCTTGTCCATCCCGAAATTCGCGTATGGTCTCCGAAAGGGAAAGGAGAACTTGTTCCCTTTATGTTCCGGAGAGATTTTCGATGACCACAGATCACGCGGCGCCCGGGCCCGGCCGCCGGTTTTCCATCCGCCGCCTCTGGCCGCTGGCGATCCTCGCGCTGGGTTTCGGGCTCTTTTTTGCCCTGGGCCTCCACCGCTACGTGACGCTCGACACGCTGCGCGACAATCGCCAGGCGCTTGGCCAGTGGGTCGCGGCGAACCGGATCGAAGCGCTGCTGATCTACATGGGCCTCTATGCGTTGATGGTCGCCTTCTCGCTGCCGGGCGCGCTGGTCGCGACGCTGACGGGCGGCTTCCTCTTCGGCACGGTGCTCGGCGGCGGCGCGACCGTCATCGCCGCCACGGCGGGCGCGAGCGTTCTCTTCGTCGCGGCAAAATCGGCGTTGGGCGATCTCCTGCGCACCAAGGCGGGTTCCGCCATCGGTCGTATGGAGGAAGGCTTCCGGGCGAATGCCTTCAGCTATCTTCTCTTCCTCCGCCTCGTGCCTGCCTTTCCTTTCGTGCTGGTCAATCTGGCGCCGGCCTTTCTCGGCGTGCGGCTTTCGACTTTCGTCGCCGCGACTTTCATCGGCATCATCCCCGGTACGTTCGTTTTCGCGAGCCTCGGCGCGGGGCTCGGCGCCGTCTTCGATCGCGGTGAAAAACCGGATCTCGGTTTGATCTTCGAGCCGCAGGTCATCCTGCCTATATTGGCGCTGGCCGCGCTCTCGCTCGTGCCGGCGATTTATCGCCGCCTTCGCAAGAACTGACTGAACGGACTTCCTCTCATGGCGCAAAAGATCAAAGCCGATATCTGCGTTATTGGCGCGGGCTCCGGCGGCCTGTCGGTCGCGGCGGGCGCGGCGCAGATGGGTGCGCGCACCGTGCTGATCGAGAGCGGCGAGATGGGCGGCGACTGCCTCAACACAGGCTGCGTCCCGTCCAAAGCGTTGATCGCCGCCGCGAAGCATGCCTGGACGATGGGTGAGGGCGAGCCTTTCGGCATCGCCAGGGCAAAGCCGAAGATCGACTTCGAGAAGGTCAACGCGCATGTGAAGGAGGTCATCGCCGCCATTGCGCCGAACGATTCCGTCGCGCGCTTCGAGAGCCTCGGCGTCACCGTCATCAAGGACCATGCCCGCTTCAAGGATGCGCGCACCGTCATTGCGGGCCGCAAGGAAATCCAGGCGCGGCGCTTCGTCGTCGCGACGGGCTCGCATCCGGCGGTGCCGCCGATCCCCGGCCTCGACACGGTGCCGTTCCTCACCAATGAGACGATCTTCGGACTGACGACGAAACCCGATCATCTGATCGTCATCGGCGGCGGACCCATCGGCATGGAAATGGCGCAGGCGCATCGCCGCCTCGGCTGCAACGTGACGGTGATCGAAGCCGCGAAGGTGATGGCGAAGGACGATCCCGAACTTGTCGCCTTCGTGGTCGACCGCCTGACCCGCGAAGGCGTCGAAATTCTCGAAGGCGCGAAAGTCGCGAGCGTCGAAGCCGTCGAGGACGGCATCGCGGTCACCGTCGAGACGGCGGAGAAATCGCGCAGGATCGAGGGCACGCATCTTCTCGTCGCGACGGGTCGCAAGCCGACCGTCGACGGCCTCGATCTGGAAAAGGCCGGCATCGTCGCCGATGTGCATGGCATCGTCGTCGACGACCGGTTACGCACGAAGAACAGGCGCGTCTTTGCGATCGGCGACGTGATCGGTGGATTGCAGTTTACGCATGTTGCGAATTATCACGCGGGCATCGTCATCCGGAATGCGCTCTTCCGTCTGCCCGCCAAGGTCGATTACGGCTCGATCCCCTGGGTCACCTATACCGACCCGGAACTTGCCCATGTCGGCATGACGGAGGCGGAGGCCCGGGCGGCTCATATGAAGATCAACGTGCTGCGCTGGCATCTTGCCGAAAACGACCGCGCCCAGGCGTCCCGCGAAACCGACGGTGAGATCAAGCTCGTCACCGACATGCACAGCCGCGTGCTCGGCTGCACCATCGTCGGTCCCCATGCCGGCGAGCTGATCCTGCCCTGGGTGCTGGCGAAATCGCAGGCGCTGAAGCTCTCGGCCATGGCGGGTATCGTCGCGCCCTATCCGACGCTCTCGGAAATTTCCAAGCGCGCCGCTTCCTCCTATTACACGCCGACGCTTTTCAGCGCCAAAACCCGCGCCATCGTGCGTTTCCTGGGACTCTTCGGCTGACAGGTCTTTTCCCCGCATAATTGAGCTAGTATCGGCGGCGATCCGCCAGCGGGAGAGGACATGGCTGAAGACGGCACACCACTGCATTTGAAGCTGGTGCACTCAAAACTGGTGCACGAGAAGCTGAGGCTCCGTCATAGCCTCTCGCAGCGGCTGCTTGTTCTCACCATCCTTTTCGTGATGCTGAGCGAAGTGCTGGTCTTCGTGCCGTCCATCGCCAATTTTCGCAAGATGTGGCTCGAGCAGCGTCTGGGCGCTGCCCAGATCGCCGCGCTGGCGCTCGAGGCGACGCCGGACAACATGGTCTCGCCCGCTCTCCAGCAGGAGCTTCTCGAAAATGCGCAGGTCTATGCCGTCTCGCTTCATCGCGACAATTCGCACCGCCTGATCCTGAGCGAGAAGATGCCGCCTGAAATCGATGTGAGCTTCGATCTCAGGAACGCCATGGCGCCGACGCTTATCATGGATGCCTTCCGCACGCTGTTCTCGCGCGATGGCCGCGTCATCGAGGTCACGGGCGTGCCGCGCTTCGGTGCGGGCGACTTCATCGAAATCGTCATCAGCGAAACGCCCTTGCGCCGCGCGATGCTCGGCTACGGCGTCAACATCTTCTGGCTCTCGATCGTCATTTCGATCTTCACCGCAAGCCTCGTCTATCTGGTGCTGCATCTGGTCTTCGTCAGGCCGATGCGCCGCATCACCGGGAACATGGTCGCCTTCCGCGAAAACCCGGAGGATGCCCGCCGCGTCATCGCGCCCTCCGCGCGCGAGGACGAGATCGGCGTCGCGGAACGCGAACTGAGCGCGATGCAGCGCGAAATCCGCGCCACGCTGAACCAGCGCGCCCATCTCGCCTCGCTCGGCGCCGCGGTGAGCAAGATCAATCACGATCTCCGCAACATCCTCGCCAACGCCCAGTTGATCTCGGACCGCATCGGCGCGGTGAATGACCCGACGGTGCAGCATCTGGCGCCGCGCCTCTTTGCATCGATCGACCGTGCGATCGACCTCTGCACCAGGACATTGCGTTTCGGCCGCGCCGACGAGGAACCGCCGCACCGCGCCCGCGTCCTGCTCGCGGAGCTTGTCGACGAAGTGCGCGAACTTGCCGGCCTCCCCGTCGACGGCCGGATCGTCTGGGTGAGCGACGTGCCGGCCGGTCTCGATGTCGAGGCGGACCGCGATCACCTTTTCCGCATCCTTCTCAACCTCGGCCGCAACGCAGTGCAGGCCATTCAGGATGGAAGCGGCGGCGCGGGAGAGATCCGCGTCACCGCCCGCCGTGCCGCGGACCATATCCACATCGATGTGGCGGACACCGGGCCGGGCCTTCCCGCCAAAGCCCGCGCGCATCTCTTCGAACCCTTCGTTGGCAGCGCACGCGCTGGCGGCACTGGCCTTGGCCTTGCCATCGCCGATGAGCTTGCGCGCGGGCATGGCGGCCGGATCGATCTGTTGACGACGGGAGAAAAGGGCACGACATTCCGCGTCTGCATACCGGGGAAGGAAACCATGCTCGATTGTCGCGAGGCGGAAGAGAGAAGCGCCGGGGAGAAGCCGGACGTCGCGGCGCAATGAGCATGAGTGAGCCTGTCTTTCTCGTCTCCGATATCGGCGGCACCAATGCCCGCTTTGCGCTTGCGCGGCCGAAGGGCGACGCCATCGACATCGAAGCGCCGGTTGTTTTCCAGACGGCGGATTACCGCATCCTCGAAATGGCGCTCGATGCCTATCTCGAGGCGAAGGGCCGCCCGCATCTCGATGCCGTCGCCGTCTGCGCGGCCGGACCCGTCCTCGGCGAGGCCGATGCGGCGCGTATCCACATGACGAATTGCCCCTGGGACGTCTCGGTGAAGGCGCTTGCGGCGGCAACAGGCGTCAGGCATCCGCTGCTGGTCAACGACTTTGCCGCGCTGGCGCTTGCCGTTCCGCAATTGAAGCCGACCGAATTGCATGCGATCGGCGGCGGCACGGCCGACCCGCGTGCGCCCATCGGCATTCTTGGCGCGGGCACGGGTCTCGGCGTCGCCGCGCTGGTGCCGGACGGGCGCGGTCGTTACATCGATGTGCCGGGCGAGGGCGGCCATGTCGATCTCGCGCCGACCGACCAGCGGGAATTCGCAGTGCTGGCGCATCTGATGGAACGCCACGGACGCGTCTCGGTCGAACGCGTCTTGTCCGGCCCCGGCCTCGTCTCGCTCTATATGACGCTCGCCGCGCTCGACGGCGTCGCCATCGACGGTCATCCGACCGGCGCCGATATTTCCGACTGGGCCGAGGCGAAGAGTTCGCCGATTGCCGTCGAGGCCGTGTCGATGTTCTGCGGCTGGCTCGGCGCGGTCGCCGGCAATCTTGCGCTGACGCTGGGCGCCAAGGGCGGCATCTTTATAGGTGGCGGCATCGTGCCCGGCTGGATCGAAAAGCGCTGTGGTCTCTTCGACGAGGCGCTCTTCCGCTGCCGCTTCGAGGCGAAGGGCCGCTTCGAGAGCTACCTCGCGGCGATCCCCGTCCACGCCATCATGCGCGGCGATACGGCGCTGCTCGGCCTCGCCCATGCGGCGAAGGAAAGCCTCACCACGGCGTAACGCTTCAGCGCAGTCCTCCGACCACGGTGCCGTCGCGGCGCGGGTCGGCGCCACCGTCGAGACCCTGCGCCGTCAATCTGATGCCGTGCAGGCCGCTCTTGAGCTCGACCGGCGTCACCGTATGCCCGAGCTGCGTCAATTGCGGCGTCAGCTTTTCCAGCGCCGTGCCCTGCTCGATTTCGAGCGTCATGTTGCGGTCGAGGAAGCGCGGCAAGGCGACCGCCGTCTGCATGTCCATGTGCCAGTCGAGAAGCGCGATCAGCGTCTCGGTGACATAGCCGATGATGCGGCTGCCGCCGGGCGAGCCGACGGCGGCGAAGAAGTCGCCCTGCTTATCGAAGACGATGACGGGATCCATCGCCGACATCGGCCGTTTGCCCGGCGCGACCGCATTGGCGACCGGCGCGCCGTTCTGTTCCGGCACGAAGGAAAAGTCCGTAAGCTGATTGTTGAGGATCATGCCGCCGGCCATCAGGTGGCTGCCGAAGGGGCCCTCGACCGACGTCGTCATCGAAAGCGCGTTCCCCTTGGGGTCGTAGATGGCGAAATGGCTGGTCGAAGGCCGCGAGACGTCCTCGTTCAGCCCATAGGCGTCGGCGCGCTTGTCGTTGATCTCGCCGGGGGCAGCATGCCCCATCGAAAGGCTCGGGTCGATGAGCGATGCGCGCTTGCGCAGATAGGTCGCCTCGAGCATCGCATCGACCGGCACATGCACCGCGTCCGGATCGCCGATGAATTTTGCGCGGTCGGCATAGGCAAGCTTTTCGGCCTCGGCGACGAAATGCACCGCGACGAGCGACATCGGATCGATCTGGCCCATATCGAAATTCTCGAGGATGCCGAGAATCTGCAAGGTGGTGATGCCGCCGGAGGTGGGCGGCGGCATGGTGCAGATGCGATAGTCGCGATAGGCGCGGCAGATCGGCTCGCGCTCCTTGGCCTGATAGCCGGCGAGATCGGCAAGCGACAGCGTGCCGGGAAGTGCCGGCGCGTGGGCGACCGTATCGACGATCTTCTGCGCTACGGGCCCGGCGTAAAAACCATCCGGCCCTTTTTCCGCGATGATCTTCAGCGTCTCGGCGAGTTCGGGATTTTTAAGCACGGCGCCGGCTTCGAGCGGCACGCGATTGCCGTTCGCATCCTTGGTGAAGAAATAATCCTGCACCACCGGCATGGTCGAGAGCACCGGATCGCGCTTGATGGCTTCGGCAAGCTTCGGCGAAACCTTGAAGCCGTCCGTCGCGAGCTTGATCGCTGGCTGGAAAAGATCGGCCCAGGGCAGCACGCCATGTTGCTGATGCGCGAGCCAGAGCAGGCGTATGACGCCGGGCGTGCCGACCGAACGCCCGCTGAGCACCGCATCGCGAATGGAGAGCGGCTTTCCCTGCGCATCGAGGAACATGCCGGGCGTCGCTCCCGCCGGCGCCGTCTCGCGGCCGTCATAGGCCTCGACCTTGTTGTTCGCAGCTGTCCAGTGAAGCATGAAGGCGCCGCCCGCAAGGCCGGAGGATTCGGGCTCGACCAGCGTCAGCACGGCCTGGATGGCGATGGCGGCGTCGACGGCGCTGCCGCCTTCCTTCAGGATTTCGGCGCCCGCGTCGCTCGCGTAAGGGTTGGCGGCGGCGACCATATAGGCATGTTTCGAGCCTTCGCCGAAGGTCCACCAGAGAGACAGCACGACCACCAGGAGAGCCGCCAGAATAACCGGTAGAATTCTCTTGAGCGGCATACCCGATCCCCTTCACTCTCTGGCCGCCAACCCGAGCCAGGCGGCCAATCGAGGACAGCTTATGAACATCGGTCTCATCCGCAAGGGAAAGCTCAATCTCATCACCGATGTGGACGGCCTCTGTGTCGGAAATGCCGAGGATGCGCGTGTCCGTACGGGCGTCACGGTGCTGCTTCCAGACATGGCGGCCACAGCCGCCGTCGATGTGCGCGGCGGCGGTCCCGGCACGCGCGAGACGGACGCGCTCGACCCGACCTGTCTTGTCGACGCGGTGCATGGGATCGTGCTCTCCGGCGGCTCGGTCTATGGGCTCGACGCGGCCTCGGGCGCGGTCGCCTGGCTCGGCGCGCGCGGGCGCGGCTATGCGCTGGGCGGTTCGCCGAAGGTTGCGCCCGTGGTGCCTTCGGCGATCCTTTTCGACCTCACCAATGGCGGCGACAAGGACTGGGGCGAGGAGCCGCCCTACCGCGCGCTCGGCCGCGCGGCCTGTGAAAATGCCGGACGGGACTTCAAGCTGGGCAATGCGGGCGCGGGCTTCGGCGCACGGGCCGGTATGCTGAAAGGCGGTCTCGGCTCGGCTTCGGCGACGAGCGACGCGGGGCTCACCGTCGGCGCGCTGGTCGCCGCCAATCCCTTCGGCTCCGTCGTCATGCCAGGGAGCGCTTCCTTCTGGGCGGCGCCTTATGAGATCGATGGCGAGTTCGGTGGGTACGGCTGGCCGGCCGACGCATCGGGTCTCTCGACGCGCGATCCTTTCGATGAAACCAAGGCGGCGCTGGCCGGCCTCGTGCCCGGGACCAACACGACCATCGGTATCGTCGCGACCGATGCCGACCTCACACCCGCCGAGGCGCGTCGCGTCGCGATCATGGCGCAGGACGGCCTTGCCCGCGCCATCAGGCCGGTCCACGCGCCGGTCGACGGCGATGTCGTTTTCGTCCTGGCGACGGGCAAGGTTGCGCTCGGCCACGAAAACCGTGCCGCGCGGCTCGCCTGGCTAGGCTCGGTGGCCGCCGATTGCGTGGCCCGGGCCATCGCCCGAGGCGTCTATGAGGCGGAAAGCCTAGGCACGGCCGTGAGTTACCGGGAGCGCTACGGGAAATAAAGGCGCCAAAAAGCCTCCACCCACCCCCTTGCCTTCGCCGACGCTTCCCTTTAAGAGTGGCGCCGCCCTTGAGACGCGGCCTTCCGGCCTCGCGTTCTTCGGGCCACGCGCCGGTAGCTCAGCTGGATAGAGCATCAGACTACGAATCTGAGGGTCGGAGGTTCGAATCCTTCTCGGCGCACCAACACCCCACGTCTCCCGAATTCCTTCTCCGAAAAATCGATCGCATCCGCCGGCATGTGCGGGTTCGTTTCGCCGCGCCGGGCGGTTAAGCTCCTGACAGCTTGATGCGACGGGGGCAGACGATGAGACGCGATTTCCGGTATTTCCCTTTTTTGGCGATGGCCATTCTCGGTTTCGCCGTGGTTTCCACGGCGCCGGCACAGGCGGGCGACAGAAAGGTGGTTCTTGCGGTGAAGGATGCCAGGGCCTCGGCCGCCGCGGATGAAAAGCTCGACGGATCGGTGGCCTTCTATTTTGGCAACTCGGCCCACCCGCCCATCAAGCAGTCGCTCGGCGAAGCGGTGACGAACAAAAAGAGCAATGCCTTCGCAAAGTCTATCGCGACGAGTTGCAATCGCGCTATGCTCTCGGCGCTGATCGCGTTTCAGCAAAAGGCGCAGTCGCTGGGGGGCGACGCCGTCGTCAACATTCACAGCTACTACAAGAAGAACGACGTCTCCTATGACGATCAGTTCGAATGCTATGCCGGCTTCCTTATGTCGGCTGTGACGTTGAAGGGCGATGTCGTGAAGCTGGCGCACTGAAGATGTGCTGCCGGCGTTTCCCGGCCGGACGCCGGGTCGAGTGCCGGATCTGAGTTAGGTGTCTTCGAAGTGGGGAACGATGACGGGCGGTGAGAGCGGGGGGGAACTCGCATCTGTTTCGACCGTGTACGTCGAATCATGGACGGCCATTGTCCTCGACGACGTGGACGGTACGCCGCAACGCCTGGGGGCCCGCGCGGAGGAAGACGCCATTCCGGCGGCCTTGCGCAGGCGGCTTGGGCCTTACGCGCGCATGGCCGTTTCCTGCGGCCTCGGCGTTTCTTCGGCCGATGCCGACATCGTTTTCTGTTCGCGCTATGGCGACGTCCATCTCGCCTATCGTCTTCTGGCAGATCTCGTCGAGGGCGGGCTGCTGTCGCCGGCGGGCTTTTCCCTCTCAGTCCACAATGCGGTGCCAGGCGTGATGGATCTCGCGCGCAAAAGCCGCGTCGGACATACGGCGGTCGCCGCGGGAACGGAGAGCCTGTCGGCCGGTCTCTGCGAAGCTTGGGGAAAATTGAGCGAGCAGCCGGAAACCAAGGTCACGGTTCTGTACGCGGAATATGCGCTGCCGGAAATCTATCGGGATTTTTCGGCCAGCTCGACCGAGGGCATTGCTCTCGCTCTCTCCCTCTCCGCGCGTCGGCCCGCGCATTTTCACGGTTGTCTGAAACTGGAGAGAGGTGCGGAAGTTGCCGCTTCGCTTCATGCGCCCGATTCCGAAATTCTGGCTCGGGCCTTGGTCGGCAGGCTGGACGAGAACGATTCCCGGAAACTCCATTGGCAATCCCGCGGCTTGTGCTGGTCTTACTCGGCAGGTTCAGATGCAGCGTCTTGAATATATCTCGCGGCTCTTGTTTACAGGCCTCGGCTTTGCGCTGTTCGGGATCGGCGGGCTCCTGCTTTCATTGACTGCTTTCCCGCTCATCAATCTCGTTGTACGGAACCGCGAGCGCCGCGCCCGCTACGCCCAATGGCTGGTACACAAGGCTTTTCGCCTTCATGTGCTCTATATGACGCTTCTGGGGGTCGTCGCCGTCGATATCGTCGGCGCCGAGAAGCTTGAAACCGATCGCGGTACGTTGATCGTCTCCAACCACCCTTCGCTCATCGATGTGGTGCTGCTGATCTCGGCGATGAGGCGCGCCCAATGCATCGTCAAGGCTCAGATATGGCGAAACCCCTTCATGCGCGGCGTGGTCACCGCGACCGGCTATATCAAGAACAGCGACGAAACGGAGAAGCTGCTCGAAGATTGTGCGACCGTATTGCAGGCGGGCAACAACCTGATCATTTTCCCCGAAGGATCGCGGACCGTTCCCGGACAGGCGATGAAATTGCACCGGGGCGTCGCGAATATCGCCATCCGTGCCCGGGCGCCGATCCGCATCGTCAACATCGAATGCGTACCCCCTTCGCTGATGAAGGGGCAGAAATGGTACGAAATTCCGAAAGTCAGGTCGCATTTTATAGTTACCGTGCGCGGCTTGATTGAAATTGACAGTTTTATCGACGATGCTGAGAGGCCGATCGCCGCTCGCCGTCTCAATGCGTATCTGGGCGAGCTTCTCATGGGGGGAACTGGGATTGGATCAACTTGAAGAGCGCATTCGACATCTCATTGTCGAAACGCTGAACCTGGAAGACATCAAGGCGGGCGATATCGACCCGGAAGAGGCGCTGTTCGGGGATGGCCTCGGGCTCGATTCGATCGACGCTCTCGAAATCGGCATCGAGATTCAGAAAACATTCGGAATCAAGATCGACACGCAGGATGAAAATCTGGCGAGCCATTTTTCGAGCGTGAGAGAGCTGGCGCGCTTCGTTGCCCAACATCAGGAGCAGCAGGAGAAAGCGCTATGAGCCAGGACGAGATTTACGAGAAGCTGAAAGAATTCCTGGTCGAGCTGTTCGAGATTCCGGCCGAGCAGGTATCGCTCGACGCGGAGCTTGCCGACGATCTCGATCTGGACAGCATCGACGCCGTCGATCTCATTTTGAAGCTGCAAGAATTCACGGGCCGGAAAGTATCGGCCGAACAGTTCCGCACCGTGCGAACGGTGCGCGACGTAATCGATCAGGTTCATGAACTCCTCGGTCAAGCGGCTTGATCCCTGGGCAGCGGTCCTCGCCATTGCGACGCTGCTCTTCCCGCCCGTCGCCGCGCTCGGAATGCGATGGGTTGGGCCTTGGCCGATCGTCGGCGGATTGATCGTCTGCCTGCTTCTCCGCGTCGTCGTTCCCGCGGCCGTGCCGGTTCCGATCGAGATGACCCTGTGTCTGCTGGCGGTCGCGGCGGGCGAGCTCATCGTGAGCGTCGCCGATCCGGAACTCGCCGCGCGGCTCTATCCGGTCTTCATGAGCGCGACCATGCTGATCGCCTTCGGCCTGACCTTGTGGAAGCCGCCGAGCATGATCGAACGCTTCGCCCGCATCGCCGAACCGGACCTCGACCTGCGCGGCGTCGCCTATACCCGCAAGGTCACATGGGTCTGGATGGGCTTTTTCCTCGTCAATGGAAGCATCGCGCTCTGGACGGCGCTTCACGGCACATGGCTCGTCTGGGGCGTCTATAATGGCGGCATCAGTTACGCGCTGGCCGGTGCGCTTTTCGCGGGTGAGTTCCTCGTTCGCCAGATCGTCCGGGCACGGAGGGGAAAGGCATGACCTCCGTCGTCTGGAGATTTTTGCGTGACGGGCCGGATACCCATTCGGTCGCCTTGCGCGGTGGCGTGCCGCTCACCGCGCGCGACATTCGCGCGGAAGCGACGCGCGTAAGGAACGCGCTCGCCGGTCGATCAGGCCCGATCTTTCTCTATTGTGAAGACGCGGCGAATTTTCTGGCTGGCCTTGTCGGCGCTTGCGCGGCGGAACGCGAAATCCTGTTGCCCGGCCACGCCGCGCCCGGCTATCTGCGCGAGATCGGCGCGACGGGCGCGAGCCTGATGACGGACGTGCCCGGCCTCGATCCGGACGCGACACAGGTCTCCGTCCGCCCCGGCGCTTCGGCGATCGACGACGTGCCGATGCCGCGTTCCGATGCGCGCATCGGCTTCTTCACCTCGGGCTCGACCGGCGAGCCCAAATCCTGTCCCAAAAGATTGGTGCAGCTCGAATCCGAAGCCGCCGCGCAGCTGACGCTCTGGGGCGCGCCGGCGGGGCCGGTGATCGGCACGGTTTCGCATCAGCATATTTACGGCCTTCTCTTCCGCATCCTGTGGCCGCTTGCGGCCGGCCGGCCTTTCGTGGCGGAGCGGCACGAAATGTGGGAAGCCATCGACCGCCACATGACGGAAGGCGCCGCACTCGTCTCGAGCCCGGCGCATCTGAGCCGTATTCCGGAAGGCTTTTCACTGGCGCGTCTTGCGGGTCTTGTCTTCTCCTCCGGCGGACCTCTTTCCGCCGAGGCGGCGCGGGACGCCGCTCTGAAGCTCGGCAGCTTTCCGGTCGAAGTGCTCGGCAGCACCGAAACCGGCGGCGTCGCCTGGCGCAGGCAGGAGGAGACGCCGGCGCTCTGGACGCCGCTGCCCGGCGTCGAGATCGCGCCCGACGGGCAGGGTGCGCTGACGGTCAGGTCGGCCTATACAGGCTCGGCTGGCTTCATGGCGATGGGCGACCGGGTCGCGATCGAAGCCGAC
>CAISYL010000144.1 GCA_903889655.1 uncultured Alphaproteobacteria bacterium
CATTCGAGATTGGCGAAACATTCGGCGATCAGCGGCGCAGAGACATGTTTCGCCTCGACCGGCGTCAAGCCGAACTTCTCGAACTTGTCGACGTCGCGGCCCGAACAATTACCCACTCCGACAACCTTGGAGGCAAGCTCCACCGCGGGAATGGCGATGACGCATTCCTTGGTCGCGCGCAACGCTTCGAAACTGTAGTCGTTTCCGCTGACGACGCAGGCAACCAATGGCGGTGTGAACTCGACCATCATGTGCCACGACATGGTCATGACATTGGCTCGCCCCTTCCGCGCGGTCGTGAGCATCACCACGGGACCGGGTTCGAGCAGCTGATAGACCCTGGAGAGATCGAGTTCCTTCATCGGATCACCGGTTCCCGCGATAGGGCAAGAGGGACAATGCAAGGTCACCATCCTAAATCCCGGACGGCGCCTGCAATTGATCTGGATCAGAGATGAGCCGGCGGGCGAAATCGCCGCAGCGAAGGCTCGAAAAAATGGTGCACCCGACAAGAGTCGAACTTGTGACCTCTGCCTTCGGAGGGCAGCGCTCTATCCAGCTGAGCTACGGGTGCCGGGCGGGGTTTCCCCCACGCGATTGGCGGCAAACTAGAGGAAAGCGGCGGGTCTGACAATCCGGCCTGCGCGGGCCTCGGGCCTGGTTTGCAAACAAGCTTTGCCGCCGCTTGGTACGCCCTTCGAATTGATCTATACCCGGTCCCGGGCTTATTGGGCGGCTTTGATGCTGCCGGGGTTGGGTTTGGTTCATCGATGTCGGCGCATTTGCGGCTTTCTCCTTTCGATATCTATATCGACCCGCTTCTCGACCTCCAGGACCCGCGGCTTCGTGAACTTCTGGCCTATTGGAACGGCAAGCGCGCCGGCCGGGCCATGCCGGCCCGTGCCGATGTGAGCCCCGCCGAAATCGTCAGCCACTTGCCGTCGGTTTTCCTGATCGGGGCCGAGCCGCCTGCGGTTGCCCCCTCGCATTTTTATGTACGCCTGATGGGCACGGCGCTGAACGAGCTTTTCGCCGCCGATTTCACCGGCCAGACGATCGGCGAGCGCCTGCCGGAAAAGACGGCGGCGGCGCTTGCCAAGGTTCTCGGCGTGGTCTGCGAACTGCGCCGGCCGCTGCGCGTCCATGGCCATGCGGCTTTCGACGAAGCCCACGGGTCGATGGAAGTCGAGGCGATTTTCCTGCCGCTGTCGCTCGGCGGCGCGAGTGTCGAAATGGCGATGGGCGAGCTGGTCAGGCGTGCCTCGGCCTAGCGGCTTACGCTCCCGCCGTTTTGGCCCCTGTGCGATCCGGTCAGTTGCAGGAACACGTCTTCGAGATCGGATTCCTCCGTCGATATGTCGACGATCTCGATGCCGCTCGCCCGCAGCAGGTCGAGAATATCCATCACGCCGGCTTCCACCGGATTGTAGAGGATGGCGAGCGCCCCCGACGCGGTGATCTCGGTCCGCAGACCCTTGATCGCAACCGCCTGTTCCGGCGTGACCGGCCAGACGGTTCTGACGATGAGCTTCTTGTCGGTGACGCGGCCGATCAGCGTCTGCGTCGGTTCACAGGCAACCACTTCGCCCTTGTCGATGATCGCGATGGTGTCGCAGAGCTCCTGCGCTTCCTCCAGATAATGCGTCGTCAGCACGATCGTCGTGCCATTGGCGTGGAGAAGCTTCACATAGTCCCAGAGCTGCTTGCGCAGTTCGATGTCGACGCCCGCCGTCGGCTCGTCGAGCACCAGCACCGGCGGGTTGTGAACCATGGCCTTGGCGACGAGGAGCCGCCGCCGCATGCCGCCCGACAGCGTGCGCGCATAGGCGTCCGCCTTGTCTTCGAGCCCCATCGCGCGGAGGATTTCCATCGTCCGCCGCTCGCGCTTCGGCACGCCGTAAAGACCGGCCTGAAGTTCGAGCGCCTCGGCGGGCGTGAAGAAGGGATCGATATTGAGTTCCTGCGGCACGATGCCGATGGAAGCCCGCGACTGGCGCGGATTGGCGTCGATGTCGAAGCCCCAGATCGAGGCCGAGCCGGAGCTCTTGACGACGAGCCCGGCGAGAATGTTGATGAGCGTCGATTTGCCCGCGCCATTCGGGCCCAGCAGCCCGAAGATCGACCCGCGCGGCACGGCGATATCGATGCCTTTCAACGCCTCCTTGGCCGACTGCCCGCCACTGGCGCGGTAGACCTTTCGCAGGCCCCGCACCTCGATCGCGTAAGGCGCCTCACCCATGGGCGTCGGCTCGCCCGGCAGTCGCATGTCCCTGTTGTATGAAGGGTCTGTCGGCAGAATTTCGGCCATTGGCGGCTCTTTATGTGTTGGTTCGACACTGGTAGCCCGGTCGTCGAACGGGGTCAAACAGGGATCGCTTCGGGAGCGCCAAAGCGCTTTGGCCTTTGGCGGGAGACGCTATGATGCGCTCCGGCTTGGATATAGGAAGGCATCGGGCGTGGCGAAGAGCGGAGCGGCGGAAAAAATGGCGGAACGGCCCCTGAAGAAGGGCGATCATCTCTTTCTGGTCGACGGTTCCGGCTACATCTTCCGTGCCTATCATGCGCTGCCCCCCTGACGCGGAAATCCGACGGGTTGCCGACCGGCGCGGTCGCCGGCTTCTGCAACATGCTCTACAAGCTGATCGAGGATACGAAGGACGAGTTCGAGCCGACGCATCTCGCCGTCATTTTCGATGCCTCCGGCAAGACCTTCCGCAACGACATCTACCCGCAATACAAGGCCCAGCGGCCCGAGCCGCCGGAAGACCTCGTGCCGCAGTTCTCGCTGGTGCGCGACGCGGTCCGCGCCTTCTCGGTCCCGTCGATCGAGATGATGAACTACGAGGCCGACGATCTCATCGCGACCTATGCCCGGCTCGCGCGCGAAGCGGGCGCCCGCGTCACCATCGTCTCCTCCGACAAGGACTTGATGCAGCTCGTCTCCGACGATGTCGACATGCTCGACACGATGAAGATGAAGACGATCAAGCATGCCGAGGTGATGGAGAAATTCGGCGTGCCGCCGGAAAAGGTGATCGACGTGCAGGCGCTGGCCGGCGACAGCGTCGACAATGTGCCGGGCGTTCCCGGCATCGGCATCAAGACGGCGGCCGAACTCATCAACGCCTATGGCGACCTCGAAACGCTGCTGGCGCGCGCCTCCGAGATCAAGCAGCCCAAGCGCCGCGAGAACATCGTCGCCAATGCGGAGCTTGCGCGCGTTTCAAAGAGGCTCGTTACGCTCGATCAGGATGTGCCGGTCGATGTGCCGGTCGAGAGCATGGGCATTCACGACCCGAATCCCGAAAGGCTGATCGCCTTTCTGAAGGACATGGAATTCAACACGCTGACGCGCCGTGTCGGCGAACGTTTCGGCGTCGACATCGACAAGGTCGCGCCCGCCGGTGCGCATCCCTCGCAG
>CAISYL010000145.1 GCA_903889655.1 uncultured Alphaproteobacteria bacterium
GAGCGAAGCCGTTGCCTATCCATGATGCGCAGCAGCGGCGGCAGCATCAGCCAGTCGATGAACAGATTGGCGAGAATGACGATGGACGTCTGGGCGCCGAGCGACCGATTGACTTCGAAGCCCGAAAAGATGAGCACGCCGAAGCCGACGGCGAGCGACATCGTGATGACAAGCATGGCCACGCCGACCGTCGCGAAAACGTCGTTGTTGGCCTCTTCCGAACTCAGGCCTCGTTTGCGCGCCGCCTGATACATGATGAGGAAGTAGATCGTGTCGTCGACGACGAGGCCGATCGTCATCGCGGTGATGACCGAAGCGGCAAGTCCGATCTGGCCGATCAGCAGTCCCCAGACGCCGAAGCCGACGATGCTCGGCAACACGTTCATCAGAATGCTGAGAAGACCGTAGGTGACGCTCCTGAGTGCCACCGCGACGATGACCGCGATCAGCAGCATCGAGGCGATGGTGCTGCCGATCATCGAGCGGATATTGACCCACGAGACATGCGAGAAGAGCACATTGATGCTGATGCCCTTGGCCTGCATCGCGGGCGGCGCGTTTGCGGCCAGCCAGCCTTGCGCCGCCTCGTTGATCGCCCGTATCTCGCTCGACTTCACCTGTGAGAGAATAGCCGTCACCCGGCTCGACGAACGGCTGACATTGATCTGGTCGGTGATCGAAGCGCCATAGGGCAGCGACAATTCGTAGAGCAGGAAATACTGGGCGATCTGTTTCGGGTCGTCCGGAATCGTGTCGTGATCGCCCGGCTTTCCGGCGTTGATCGACTTGTTGATGCGCCGTGTGATGTCGGCAACCGAGAGCACGCTGACGACATGCGGCTGCGCCCGAAGCCACGCGACGAAATCGGCAAGCTTGCGTTGATAGGCGGGATCGTAGACTCCGCTCTCATGGCCCGCCCCGACATCGAACTCGACGATGTTGAGCCCCGTCAGATGCTGCTCGGCGAAATCCGAGGCCCGGCGATATTCGAACCGCTGATCGAAGTAATGCGTGAAATCGTCGTCGAGCGAAATCTTCTGAAGCCAGAAGCTGGACGACACCACCAGAATGCCGCAGAGCACGAAAAGCCCGACATAGAAGCGGTTGACGAAGCGGCCGAGCGCCATCATCACGCGTTCCGAGCGATTGACCGTCGGCGTCAGCGGCGTCAGCATCAGCATCGCCGGCAGCCATGTGAAGGTAAAAATGTAGGAGATGCCGATGCCCATCGCGACCATGTTGCCGAGATCGACGAAGGGCGGCGCATCCGCGAGATTCATCGACAGGAATCCGAGCGCGCTCGTCGCATTGGTCATCGTCACCGGACGGAGATGGATGCGCAGCGACTCCTTGATCGCCTCTTCCCTGCTCTTGCCGAAACCAAGCTCCGCCATCGTCGTCGTCACGATGCGGACGGCCGCCGCCATGTTGACGGTCATGATGATGATCGGCGCCGCGATGCTCGCCGGATTGACGACGAAATTGAGCCAGCCGGCAATCCCCATCGCCGACGCGCTCGACAAAACGAGCAGCGTCAGAATGGCGATGCTCGGCCTGATCGCGCGAACGAAGGCCACCATGATGAGTGACGTGACGATGAGGCTGATCGGAATGAGGAAAGTGGCGTCGCTGACGGCTGCCTCGGAGAAGGTCGCCATCAGCATCACATTGCCGGTGAGTTTCACCTGATAGCCCGGATGGGCGGCCTCGACCGCGGCGGCCAGCACGCGCGACGCGGCGACGATCTCCCGCACCGCCTGCGAACCTTCTCGCGGCAGATTGAAATTGACGATGACGCCGGCGGCCTTGCCGTCGGCGGAAAGCAGCCGGTTGCGGACGAGATCGTCCGAAAGCGCGCTCCGCTCGGCCGCGGCCGCTTGTTCGGGCGTCACCTTCGCCGGATGCGGCACCAGCTCGTCGACGGCGAAACTGTCGGCGTCCGAGGTCACATGCGGGAAGTTCGTCAGCGACTCGACCCGCGTCGAATGCGGCAGCTTCCAGGCCCGCGACGTCAGGTCGCCGATGACGGCAAGCCCTTCGGGGTCCGTGACCTTTCGGCCGTCGGCCCAGACGACCATGAGCGCGCTGTTGTTCTGGCCGTATTTGCCCTCGAAGACCTGAAGGTCGTGGAGCTCGGCACTATGCGGATCGAAGAATACCCGTGTGTCGGACGACAACGACAGGCGCGGCAGACCCGCTTCGGCCACCATGCACAGCAGAAAACAGACCGCCATAACGGTGCGCGGCGCCCGAAGCACCGGAGTCAGAAATCGCAACATGAATTGGCGCCGCCCCCCGCCGCCTTGGAATCCACCTCCCGCCCGATCCGGATAGTCGATACCCGGCCCGGTGGAATCCGGAGTTTATGCGGTTGTAACGCGAAGACAAATGTGACCGAAACGCAACAGGCCGGGCGGACAAAGAAACCTCGTTTTAACGATGCGCAGGTGAAAATTTTCCAATGGGCGTTTCCCATGTCGGCACCCCCTTGCCGACTTGAGAATCTTTCAGGGCGTAGTTCCAGGAAGGAGCGGGCGCGGCCAATGGCGGGAACGAATCCCGGCCATCGGCACAGAGCGGCAGGAAAGCTATGGGCGCGGAGACAGGCATAAATCTCGCGACGGTCGGCACAGCCGAACTCGAAACCATGTCCGTGGCTGTATTCCGGGCCAGCCTGGAGCAGATGTCGGGCGAATCGATCGCGCGATTCCGCAAGATGCGCAAGCTCAGCAGCGATCATCGCCAGACGCTTGAAAAATATCTGGTCGACCATCCCGAAAAGCGCCCGGGCGGCGAAGAGGGATCGTCCGCCCCCACCGCATCGCCAAGCAAGGCCGCCAAAGGTGCGGAGAAAATGGGGAAGTCGCCGCAACAGGCGATGGGCAAACCCAGGCGCTCCCCCTTCCCCGATTTCAAACTCCGTCTCCGGGCCTGGTGGGAAGGCGTCAGCATCGACGATCTGAAATTGCTGGATGCGGCCCGCATCAAAAAGCCGGACGCCGGAAAGAAACCCGCCGCGGAGCCAAAGCCGGTTCCCGTGGCTGACCCTACATCGTCTCTCGATGAGCGCGTCGACATCATCCAGAAAATCTGGGGGGAAGGTTTCAGCCTGCCGGGCGGCGAAAGCTTTTTTACCGATCTCGTTCGCAGTCTGGCTTTTCCGGCCAGCGCGCCCTGC
>CAISYL010000146.1 GCA_903889655.1 uncultured Alphaproteobacteria bacterium
CAGATCGCCGCCATCGCGAAGGGCTTTCCGTCGCGCCGCCTGATGTAATAGGGCTGCTTCGGACCCTTCGGCATCGCCTTCCATTCGTAGAAGCCGTCCGCCGGCATCAGACAGCGGCGATGCCGGAACGCGCCGCGAAAGGACGGTTTCTCGGCGATCGTCTCGGCGCGCGCATTGATGAGAAGCGATTGTGGCTCCTCCTTGACCCAGGAGGGCACGAGGCCCCAGCGCACCAGCGCGAAATGCCGTTTCCCGCTCTCGAGCCTGATGATCGGCACGGGCTGCGTCGGCGCGACATTGTAGCGCGCCGGGAAATTCGGCTGCTCCACAAAGGCAAAGAGCTCCCGCATGGCTTGCGGGGGCGTGGTAATGGCATAGCGTCCGCACATGGACGGGAGCTTAGTGGGCGAAGCGCGATTCGTATCCCTTGTTGCCCCTCGCGACAGGCGGATTGTTATGTTGTATCATCGCCGGCATGACAGACCGCCATATCGACGTCCACAAGGCGCATGACCACGAGGCCTGCATCGACACGGCGCTGGCGCGCGCCCGGGCGCTGTGCGACGACCGCGACGTGCAGCTCACGCCCATTCGGGAAAAGGTACTGGCCATCGTCTGGAAGTCGCACAAGCCGGTGGGCGCCTATCAGGTGCTCGACGAACTTGCCCGCACCCACAAGGCGGCGCGGCCGCCAACCGTCTATCGCGCGCTCGATTTCCTGATCGCCGAAGGGCTGATCCACAAGATCGAATCCCTCAACGCCTATCTCGGTTGCGGCGAGGCCGGCGTCGCGCATACGAGCCAGTTCCTGATCTGCCGCGTCTGCGGCACAACGGAGGAAATCGTCGATCCGAAGCTCGACCACGCGCTCGACGCGGCGGCCAGGCGCGCCCGCTTCACGGTCGAACGCAAGATGGTCGAGATCGCCGGCCTCTGCGGCCGTTGCGCGGGCTGACGCGGAGTTTGCCTTCCGCTAGGATCGCCCGTCCCTTGAGGACCCGTTCCGCCTCGATCCCGTCAGGATCCTTCATGATCATGCGCCTTGCGGCCACCGCCGTCCTTCTCCTCGCCCCGCTTTCGACGACTGCCTTCGCTGCCGAGCCCTATGCGGTCGGTGCGCGGTCCGGCCCCTTCGTCGTCACGGAGCGCTCGCTCACCGACCTCGTGAAGGACGGCTACGAGATCCGCGGCAATCTCGGCACCGCGCTCGTTCTGCAGAAAGCAGCCTCGGTCTTTTCCTGCATGATCCCGCCGGATCCCCAGCATCTGAGCTATCAGCCCTTTTTCGTCTGTTCGGAACTGAAGGAAGAACCGCGCGAAGGCGCCGCCGCCCCTGCGAAAAGCGGCATCGCGCCGGGAAGTCATTGAAGGCCCGCCCGCCCGCGGGCATAAAAAGCCTCATAAGAAACTGAACTTCAGGGAGAGACCCATGGCTTACAAACCCTTCGATCTTTCGGGCAAGGTCGCGCTCGTCACCGGCGGCAATGGCGGCATCGGCCTCGGCATGGCCGAGGCGATCGCGCAGGCCGGCGGCGACGTCGCCATCTGGGGCACGAACGAGGACAAGACCGCCAAGGCAGCCGAGAAGCTGAAGGCGCATGGCGTGAAGGTCTATACGCGGAAAGTGAACGTCGCCAACGAGCAGGAAGTGATCGACGGCATCGACGCCACGGTCGCCGAACTCGGCCGCATCGACAGCGTTTTCGCCAATGCCGGCGTCGGCTTCGGCGCGCCCTCCTTCATCGGCATGACGACGGAAATCTATCGCAAGACCCTCGCGGTCAACCTCGACGGCGTCTTCTGGACGCTGAGCGAAGCCTCGCGCCACATGGTCGACCGGGCGAAATCGGGCGACACGGGCGGCTCGCTGATCGGCGTCGCAAGCCTCGCGGCCATCGAAGGCGCCGCGCGCAATCAGGCCTATGCGGCGACCAAGGGCGCGGTCATCTCGATGATCAAATCCTGCGCCGTCGAATTCGCGCGTTACGGGATTCGCGCCAATGCGATCCTGCCGGGCTGGATCGCGACCGACATGACGGCCGGCGCACAGGAGAGCAAAGCCTTTGCGGAAAAAGTGA
>CAISYL010000147.1 GCA_903889655.1 uncultured Alphaproteobacteria bacterium
CGCTACGACGAAGCGGCGCAATCCTTCGCCAGTCTTCAGGGCACCGATCTCGAAGCCGCCGGCCTGAACGGGCTTGGCCGTGTCGACGCGGCGCAGGAGCATTGGGCGCAAGCGGAACAGAACTTCAACAAGGCAGTCACAGGCCGTCCGTCGGATGCCGATTATCTGAACAATCTCGGCTTCGCGCAGCTTCATCTCGGCGACGCGGCGCTGCCGAGAGCGGAGTTCAATCTTCGTCAGGCGCAGGAGATCGATCCCGCTTCGTCGTCGATCCGGAACAATCTGGTTCTCGTGCTGATGATGGAGGGCAAGGAAGACGATGCGCGCGGCGTTCTCGACAGTATAGCGGTGCCGAAAGAGCGGGCGGCGGTACAGAAGTTCGCGGCCGACTGGGTGCAGGCCCAGCACAAGCACGCAACGGAGTAGCGGGAGAAGAAGATGGTTAAAGAGCGGTTACTCGCCGGCGCGGCGCTTCTCGGGGTTGCCCTTGTTCTGACCGGATGCGCGGTTCAGAAAGCGGAAGGGCCGTCGCAGGAGCAGAGCGTTCTTGCAGCGCAATATGCATCCAAGCGGCCGGGCAGCGCGCCGGCCATGCAGAGCGCCGAAGCGGATGCGATCTACCAGGACTATATCGCCAATATTGGAAAGCCTCTGGAAACGCAGGATAGCCAGACCGGAGTCCAGTCTCGATAAAAAACTATGATGTATCCGGAACTTTTTTTGAATTGGAAAGGAACCGAGCGGCAGACTGAACGTTGAATGCTTGGCTCACACAACTCCATGAACGACGACACCAGTTCACGGAGATATGTCCTACAAAGGTGTTACAGGCCGTCGTGAGCGGAGAGATGGATCGAGGGCCAGCTCTTTTTGGTCAATGTGGAGGAGAAGCAAATGAACCTGGTTCAGGTCAAGATGGCGCTGAAGCGCTTCATGAAGGATGAGAGCGGCATCTCGGCCGTGGAATACGGACTTCTCGCGGCGGGCATCGCGCTCGTGGTTTTCACCGCGGCGTCGAACGTCGGCAGCGGCATCACCACGATTTTCGGCGACGTCAATTCCTGCCTGACGACAAGCACCCATACCTGCTGACGCCGGTGGAGTAAAAACCATGTTGGGTCATGAGTACCGCGTATGCGCTTCCCGGTCCGCCGGGAAGCGCATCATGCCTGGCGGGGCGCTCGTTCGGCGGTTTAGCGCAGACGAGAAAGGCGTAGTGGCCATCGAATTCGCCGCCGTGTCGACGCTCTTCCTGATGATCCTGTTCGGCATCATCGCTTTCGGCTTCCAGTTCGCAACCCGCATCGCGCTCAATTACGCGGTGTCGGAAGGCGGCCGGGCGGCGGTGGCGGGGCTGACCGATCAGCAACGGGTCGATTATGCGAAGGAAGCGATCGACAACGTACTCAATGCCTATGCAGGTCTGATCGACGTCGACCAGACCAGCGGGGTTACCGTTACCCGGGACGGAACGACGAACCAGGGCGACGCGAAGTATCTGATCAGCATTCAGCCGACCGCGCGCTTCGCCTATCTGCCTTTCGTGCCGGACATGTCGAACCTGCCTGCCGTGTCTGCGACCTTCATCGTCGCCGATCCGTCGGGCTGAGCGGGCCTGCAACCGGAGAGGGGCTTATATGTCGCTTGCCGCGCCGCGTGTGCCCCCGGGGGCCGCGGAACAAGACGGCGATCCGCTCGGCCACGCATTGGTCGAAACGGCGGCGGCCGTCGCGCAAGCCAATGAAGCCGACGAAATTCGCACGGCGCTTTCGCGGGGCGTCGATCTTCTCCGCCGCGCCGATCCAGCTCTGCGTTATGCGCTTTGCGAAATCAATGCCGGACCGGACGGACGTCCGGTGATCGTCTGGCAGGCGTCGGGCGATGATTTCGGCATTGTCGAGGGCGAACAATTCCGGTCCTGGTTTACGCGCGCGCGCCGGGGACCCGGCGAGTTCGAGCCGGTGCGCGGCGAGGACGGCGCGGGCGTGCTGTTGCCGGCCGGCGCGACCTCCGGCTGGGAGAGCTTTGCCGGCCTTTTCGTTTCGGACGAGATGGGCATCGAGGGGCGAGGAGCGAAGCTCGTCGATCTGACGCGCATCGCGGCCGCGGCCATCGCGCGCATCCAGCGTCGGCAGGCAGAAAATCTGATGCAGCGCCGGTTGCAGTCCACCAATGCGGATGCGCTGTCCTGGCTCGAACTCGGTGTCGATATCGTCTGGGAGGCGAGCGGGGACGGCGTTCTTCATTGCCGCCGGGTGCTCAACCGGCGCCACGATCTCGCGCGTCTGGTGGAAGGACTTCATCTCGATGCGCTGACGGTCGGCGGCGGCGGGCGAAGCCTGTTCGATCTTCTACGTGCCGAGGGCAGCGTTCGCCACCTGCGTGTTTCCCATTCGGACGGACGCAATGCCGATCCGGCGATCTATGTTTCCGGACTGCGCAAGGAGGCCGAGGACGGGTTCGGAGGCCCGGTCTTCGTCGGCACGTTGACGGCGGTGCATGCGCTCGGCCGTTCGTCCTCAGATGAGACTGCATCGGTCATGACGCAGATGCAGTCTTCGCGCCGTCGCGAGGAGGAGTTGCGTGTCGAGGCGGAGGCGATGCTCGAAGGGCTGCGCCTGCTGCTGGCGAGTTCGACGTCGCGTGACAAGCTCGGCCATCTGACCGAATTGCTGGCCCGCGGATTGCGGGCGGGTAGCGCCTTCATCGTCGAAGCGGGCTTCGACGGTCGCGCGAGGCAGCTCGTTCCGGAGACCAAGGTGCTCGATCGCGGCACCGTCACGGCGGCGCTTGCCCGCGATCTCGAAGCGCGAACGCTCAAGGTCTATGACGCGAACGATGCCGCGGGCGAAGGCTTGCGCCATGCTTTCGATCTCGATGGCGCAGATGTGGCGGCACTTGCTCTGCCGCTCAAATCGCAGATGACCTATTTCATTTGCGGGACGCGCGCGGCGGGCGGGTTCACCGCTGCCAGCCTCGCTTTTGCCGATCGTTTTGCATTGCTTCTGCGCCAGGCTCTGCTGCTGAGAGAGGAGCAGGCGCAACTCGCGCAGACGGCCAAGATGGCCGCGCTCGGCCAGATGTCGGCGAGTATCGCGCATGAATTGAAGCAGCCGCTCAACACGATTTCGCTCGCTGCGCAAAATCTCGAGGCGCTGCTTTCTTCGCCGAAATTCGAGCCGGCAGCGGCGGAGGCCAAGATCGCCCGCATGATGGCGCAGGTCGACCGCGCATCGAACGTGATCGATCGCATGCGCCGCTTCGGCCGCAAGAGCGTCGGCGATACCGAGGCGGTGGATCTGAAGGAGCTTGTCGAAGGCGTCGTCTCGATGATGCGCCATGTCGTCGAGCGGGCCGGCGTTGAAGTCGAGATCGACGTCGCGGCGGGGCTCGCCGCGCATATCGACGGATTGCAGGTCGAGCAGGTGCTGACGAACCTCATTCAGAATTCGGTCGACGCGATTTCGGGCGTCGGCACCGGGTCTGCGGGCCGTCGCGACGGGTGTGTCCGCATTCTCGGCTGCTCCGACCCGGAGGCGGCGCGACAGGTCGTGCTGAAGATCGAGGACAATGGTCCGGGATTCCCGGACGGCGTCATCCAGCGCGCGCTCGAACCTTTCTTCACGACAAAGCCGGCGGAGCAGGGCACGGGCCTCGGCCTCGCCATCTGCGATGCCATCCTGCGCGAGAGCGGCGGATTCATCGAGCTCGGCAATCATGCGAAAGGCGGCGGCTTCGTCGCGCTCCATCTGCCGAGCGCGACGAAGCCGTCCTGATCGCCGGGCGATTACTGTTCGGTCGGGAAGCCGGTGAAGAGATAGCCCTTGCCGCGTATGGTCTTGATGACCATCGGGTGGTCAGGGTTGGGCTCGAGCTTGCGGCGCAGCTTCACCACGATGCTGTCAAGGCTGCGGTCGTAAGGCTGCCATTGCCGGTTAAAGACGCGGCGGCAGAGATCCTCGCGGGTCTGCGGCCGGCCTTCATGCGCGACGAGTTCGATCAGCAGATCGCATTCCGCCGTGGTCAACGGCACGAGTTCGCCTTCCGGCGAGAGCAGGTTGCGGCGCACCGGATCGAAGTGCCAGGAATTGCCGTTATCGCCATTGTCCGGCTTTGCCGCCGTCGCAGGCTTGCGATGGTCGGGGCCCGAGCGGCCGGACCGGCGAAGCAGGGCGCGGATGCGCGCCAGCAGCTCGCGAAGATTGACGGGTTTCACGACGTAGTCGTCCGCGCCCAGTTCGAGGCCGACGACCTTGTCGGTCGCCTCGCCATGCGCCGTGACCATGATGCAGGGCGTCGTATGGGTCTGGCGGATCTCGCGCAGGAAATCGAAGCCGTTATCCTTGCCGAGCCAGAGATCGAGCACCACGAGATCGAAATGCCGTGTGCCGAACTGCGCAAGCGCCGAGCGGGTATCGGGCGCTTCGGAGATCGAGAAGCCGTGCGCTTCGAGATATTCACGCACTTCCGATCGGATATCCGGATCGTCGTCGACCAGCAGCAGCGAAACGGCGGCCTCCCCGGTCGACTCGCCTGTCTGGTCGGTAGCTAGCGCAGGGGCCATGGTCTCTCCCTCCCCAGGAGATTGCCGGTCTGAACGACCGTCGACATTCGATCTTCCGTCACGCGCGTAAACAAAACCTTCCCGCAGTGCATGTATCGACGGGCGGTGGCACGACATCGAGATCATTCGTTAGCTCCATTATTGGAGAAATCGACGACGCTGCCTAGATGGCATCGTCCGGGAAGATCGTTTTCCGTACCGCAGCAATTCACCGCTCCGGCTTCGGGCGGATTCACGAATTGCCACAGATTTCCACAGTCGCGCCGCCCGAATTCCCCCATCTTGAGTTGAGGGGACCCGCGGCGACCATCAAACCAAACGTCTATCGAGGAGGCACAGATCATGGACGACAAGCGCATAATGAGCGACGACAGACTCGCTCCGCTGGACGACGTGCTGAGCGATCTGGGCGGCGCCGTCAGAAGCCTGAGCGACGACGAACTGCGCGACCTTCTGGTGGCGCTTCTTTCGGAATGGCGGGAGCGGCGCGAGGCAAGTCCGAACTTTACGAATTGACGTCCCGCCGGCTCGCCGAGCTGCATCTCCCGGCGCACTTCGATACCCATCTTCACTGCGGGGTGGAGGGTTTTGCCTTACCGGTCTGCTTGGTTCCGCTTGCGGTATGCGGGCAGGCATATCCCCAGGCGAGGCTCGTCGCGAGATCGACGCTGGCGGGCAAGTCCCTGATCTGCGGCTTCTGCTGAAGCAGCGCGAGAAAGATGATGCGGACCTTTTCGGCACTCACGCCATTCTGCGGCAGGCAGAATGGCGCGGCGGTCAACTCGCGCCGGACGAGCCCGTAATGGCCGAGGAATCCCTGAATGTAGGAGCCGCAAACGAGCAGTCTTTCGCGCTCGGCCGGCTGAATGCTTTTCGCATTGGCCGGGTTGGAGCAGACGTCTTCGAGGTCCGAGCCCGTCTGCAGGTAATAATGCTGCGTCGAGTTGTCGGCGCGAACCTGGGTTGTCGCGAGCGCCGCGAGAAATCCGACGGCAACGATGTGATGGATACGCTTCATTTTCCTCTCCCTCCAGTCGGCGAAGGCCGCAAGGTCGCGTCTTCTCCGCAGGCCAATCATTGGAGGAAGCTTATCAAGCTGGCTCAGACAACTTGATTGCAATTCGTGGGGTTTTGTCGCCGTGTGTGAGCGAGTGCGAGTTGCGTAGAACCGTTAACGGCGCGGTGTCGCAGTGGCGCGCAGGCGGACCGATGGTCTCAATACGATACGGGCCTGGGGCATCACGTCCGCTGTATTCAGGACACGAACGTCCGCGTGCTGGGCATAGGTGGCGAGAATGAGTACCGCCTCAAGCAGGGCGAAGCTCGCGCCGATGCAGATGCGGGGACCTCCGCCGAAGGGCAGATAGACGTAACGCGGCAAGGCCTTTGCCTCTTCGCCAAGAAATCTTTCGGGATCGAAGCGGTCGGGTTCGCGCCAGTAGCGCCGGTGGCGGTGCATCAGCCAGGGCGAGATGAGGACGGTGCGTCCGGCGCGCAGCGTGATGCCGGCGGGTATGGTATCGTCGGCGAGCGTCGAGCGCATGATGTTCGCGACGATCGGATACAATCTCAGCGTTTCGTCGAGCACGGCCCTTGTGTAGCGCAGCGACGGCACATCGTCCGCCGTCAATGGCCGCCCGCCCGCGACCGCGTCGACTTCCGCCCTGAGGCGCGCAAAGACACCGGGATTGAGCGTCAGAAGATACCAGGCCCAGGAGAGCGTCGTCGCCGTCGTTTCGTGACCGGCGAGAAG
>CAISYL010000148.1 GCA_903889655.1 uncultured Alphaproteobacteria bacterium
GCCGACGAGCCGCCGCAATTTTTGTTATGGCGCTGCAGCGCCTCGCGGAGATGTGCGACGACCTTCGGATGAGCGACGACTTCCTGCGGCGTCGCGCTGTCGTGGAGCCCGGCGATGGCCTTCGCCGCCGCGATGTTCGGCCAGGCGAGGAGCGCGATATAGGCCTTGTCGAGCCCGCAGACCACGGCGTCCTGAACGAGCGGCGAACAGGCCGCCACGACATCGGCGCGCAATGTGCCCGTCGAGACCCATGTGCCCGACGAGAGCTTGAAGTCCTCGGTCACGCGCCCGTCGAAGACGATGCCCTCTTCCGGATGCTCGGGATCGAGGAAGCGTGCGGCGTCGCCCAGCGAATAGAAGCCCTCCTCGTCGAAAGCCTCCTTGGTCTTCTTCGGGTCGTTGAGATAGCCCGGCGTCACCGTCGGCCCCTTGACGCGCACCTCGAGCTTGGTGCCGTTCGGCACGAGCTTCAGCGTGATGCCGGGCAGAGGAAGGCCGATGAGGCCGACGCGCTCCGTGATCCAGTGGACGACCGTGATGCCTTGCGTCTCCGTCGCGCCGTACATGGTGGTGAGCGGAATGCGGTGGCCCGTCTCGGCGATGGCGAGCGCCTGCATGCGGTCGTAGAGATCGCTCGACAGCGTCGCGCCGCCATAGCCCATATATTCGAGATTGCGGAAGAAATTCCGGCGCAGCTCGGGATCCTTCTCCATCGCATCGGCGAGCATCGCGAAGGCGACCGGAGCCGAACCGAAGACGCGCGGGGAAACATCGCGGAGATTGCGGATCGTCTGCTCGAACATGCCGGGCACGGGCTTGCCCGCATCGAGATGCACCGTGCCGCCCGCCGCGAGATTGCCGTTGAAGCCGATATTGCCGGCCGAGATGTGGTTCCACGGCATCCATTCGAGGCTCTGCGGCACATCGTTCGGGTCGGCTTCCTCGGTGCGGAGCGCCTGCTGGCCGGCCACCACCGCCATCATCATGCGATGCGTCTGGATCGCACCCTTCGGCATGCCGGTGGAGCCGGAGGTGAAGAGATATTTCGCCACGGTGTCGTGACCGATCTTCTCCATCGAGGCGCGCACGGCGGCTTCATCGATGGGCGTCGCGAGCAGCGCGTCGTAGTGGAAGCTTGCCAGACCTTCCGGCACGCCCTCGCAGGTGACGACATCGACGCTTGAAAGATCGAGAGCGCGCAGCGCACGTTCGAACATGGCGCCCTGCTGCGCGAAGATCATGCGCGGCCGCGTCAGTTCGAAGACGTGACGTAGTTTCGAGAAATCCGAGCTCATCAGCGAATAGGGAACGCTGACCGGCGCCACCGGAACACCCGCCTTCACCGCGCCGAGCGTCATGACCGCATGGGGGATTGAATTTCCCGACAGGATCATCAGCGGCGTTGCCTGCCCCATGCCGCGCGAAAGAAGTGCCGTCGCCACTGCATTTGCGGCGCGGTTCGCATCGCCATAGCTGATGTAGCTCCATGCGCCCGAGGCATCGCGCTCGCCGATGAAATTGCGGTCCGGATGTTCCGCAGCCTTCTCTTCGAGAAGATGCACCGTCGAGCGCTTCATCTCGCCCAGCGGATATTCCGACGACACATAGATCGCGCCGTCGGGCTTTTTCTCGACGCGGATCTTTGGCGGCTTCTGCTTCAGC
>CAISYL010000149.1 GCA_903889655.1 uncultured Alphaproteobacteria bacterium
AGGCCGCACCGATGAACAGACCGGCACGCACCAGGCTCATGCCGCGCACGACCTCGTGAATGGCCAACGACACCAGCAGAAAATCGACGCTCTGGGCGAAGAACCAGACACGATCCGTGCGCAACGTCACATAGAAGAGCGGTGTCGCGAAAGCGAGCGCGAGAAGTATCCAGATTGCCGTATCGCGTTTGATGCCGAGCGATTCGAGAATACGCCACCAGAGCAAAATTGAGCCCGTCAGCGCGAGGAGACCGATTGCCATGAAATGCGAGAAGTCCTCGCCAAAGAGCGCAACGAAGGGCATGGCGACGAGTGCAGGGAAAGGCGGAAAGATCACATAGGTCTTCCCTGCAAAATGCGCGCAGTCGCTGTCGAAGCATTTTGTCACATCGAGGCGCCCGTGCAGAAAGGCGTCGGCGAGCAAGGCATAGCTGTTGCTGCCGGCGCTCTCGCTCATAAATTGATGGCCGAAAGCAGCCACAAGGACGAGCGCAAGCGCACCTGCAAGGACAAGCAGAGTGATTTCTCGTCCCGTCATGGAGATCGAAGCTGCTTCGTCGACGCGTTCCACCGTCCGCTCCTCACCCACTTTTTCCGTCATCCTGAAAAACCCGCTGCTTCCGCGGGACGAGAGCGCCGACGCTTTGCCGCTTCCGGCCGCTGGACTGTCGCCGTGCCATGCGCGCCGCGCGAAAGAACGACTCCCCAGACCATCCCGAAAAGGAGATAGAGATGACGCCAGTTGTCGACGTCGATGATAAAGGCTTCCGCCATGTGCCCGATGATGCAGGCGTAGGCGACGATGAGATAATCTTGTCCCTCGCCCGGAATGAAAACCGCGCGCCAGCCGCGCCGGAATGTTAGGCCGAGAAAGGCGAGAAATGAAAGGCCGGAGAGAAATCCGCCGGCGACCAGCACATGCACATAGACGTTATGCGTGTCGAGCCGGTTGAATTTCGCCCACTGATTGGGGCCGAGCCCCAGAGGATTCTCGAGCGTCTTGACGATGGCATTCTTCTGGCTCTCGAAACGTCCCTGTTCGCCGACGTCGTAATCCTGCACGAGGGTTGCACGTTCCTCGAACAGCGCATGGACCTTCGGGGTAGAGAGAGCGACGACGAGAACGCCCACGATCAGCAGCGCCATCACTGCGGCAAATGCGATGAGACGCATCGACTGCTTGCGCGATCGCGACGTGGTGAGCGTCAGACCGAGAAAGATGATGCTGGACAGAAGAAGACTGCCCCATGCGCCACGCGAGAAACTGAGCAGAATGCCGAGAAGCAGCAGCACGACAAACGGCGCGAGCAGGAGCGCGCTGATGTTTCGCGCGGTGCTGAGGCGCAGGCCGAGATAGATCGTCGGCGGAATAAGGAAAGGCCCGAAGACGTTCGGGTCGTTGAAGGTACCCATGGCGCGACCGACGAGAAGATAGTCGTCGGCGCCGGGGATCGTGCCGAAATAAGCTGCGATGCCGATGACGGCGACGATGATCGCGCCGACCGACCAGGCGTTGAAGAGGAGCGGTAGCCGCGTGCCCGGTGCTTCGTAGACGTAGGAGGAAAAGAAGATGAAGGCGCAGACGAGATAGGCGCTGACGGTGATCGAATCCTGCACGAGATCCATGAAGGGTGCCGAAAAGCCGCCGAGAATATAGCCGATCAACACCAGTGCCCAGCAGAGCGCCGGCCAGACGATGCCGCGCGGAAGCTTGAGTCCCAATAGGAAAAAGAGCCCCATGCAACCGACAAGCGCGAGATCGTAGGGAACGGGCTGGCTCTCGCCGGCCTTGCTCTTCTGGTAGAAGCTGCCGACGATCACCAGGAAGAGCAGTATCTCGCCTGCCCGCCTTGCCCAGACGGTTGCCGCTGGGGATGAGCGTTCGAAAGGATCGATCGCGAAGCCGTTCATGGCGTCGGCCCTCAAAACGCGTTCTCGCCGCGCAGCATGGCGAGCGGCGTACGCGCGACGATGTAGAGGTCGAGGAGCGGCGACCAGTTGTCGATGTAATAAAGATCGTGTTCGGTGCGGCGGAGGATTTTCTCGCGCGTATCGGTCTCCCCGCGCCAGCCGTTGATCTGCGCCCAGCCGGTGATGCCGGGCTTTACACGGTGGCGGGCGAAGTAGCCGTCGACGACATCGCCATAAAGTTCGTCGCCAGCCTTGGCCAGAATCGCATGTGGTCGCGGGCCGACAATCGACATGTCGCCCTTGAGCACGGTGATGAATTGCGGAAGTTCGTCGAAGCTCGAGCGGCGGAGAAAGCGCCCCACCCGCGTTACCCGGTCGTCATTCGCCGTCACCAGCCGCTCGGCATTCGTATCCATCTGCGCATGCTTGAGGGTTCGGAACTTGTAGACCTCGATCAACTCGTTGTTGAAGCCGTAACGACGCTGTTTGAAGAAGACGGGCCCCTTGCTATCGAGCTTGATTGCGATCGCGATGAGAAGAAGAAGCGGCGACAGCAGAGCCAGGAAGAATGCCGCGAGCACGCGGTCCTCCACCGCCTTCACGACATAATCCCAGTCGGAAAGCGGCTTGTCGTAGAGATTGAAGAAGGGAACGTTGCCGAGATAGGAATAGGTGGTCGACGTCATGCGCAGCGGCGCATCCAGCGCCGACAGGCGGATGTCGACGGGCAGCACCCAGAGCTTGCGCATCATCTGGAGAACGCGCTTTTCGGCCGAAAGCGGCAAGGCCATGACCAGCAGATCGATGCGGTTCGAGCGGGCGAAGCGGACGAGTTCGTCCACCGTCCCGAGCATCGGATAGCCGGCAACCTGCTGGGGCACACGCTCATCGCGGCGGTCGTCGAAGATGCCGCAAATCTTGATGTCGGATTCGGCCGATGCTTTCAGCGCCTCGATGAGATGCTGGCCGTGTTCGCCGCCGCCGACGATGACGACGCGGCGTTCGAGGCGACCGTTTCTGATCCAGTAGCGGATGAGACCAGTCATTCCCGCGCGTGTCACCAGCATGGCGCCACAGGCAGCGAGATACCAGCCGACGAACCAGAGACGTGAAATCTCGCCACTCATCTTGA
>CAISYL010000150.1 GCA_903889655.1 uncultured Alphaproteobacteria bacterium
CGATGGCCAACGGCGACTCGATGCGCAGCGCCATCAAGCAGGTCGCCTCCGGCCGCTTCGGCGTGACGGCGGAATATCTCGTCAATTCCGACATGATGCAGATCAAGATGGCGCAGGGGGCAAAGCCCGGCGAAGGCGGACAATTGCCCGGCCACAAGGTCGACGCGGTGATCGCCAAGGTGCGCCACTCGACGCCGGGCGTGGGCCTCATCTCCCCGCCCCCGCATCACGACATCTATTCGATCGAGGATCTCGCCCAGCTCATCTACGACCTCAAGAACGTCAATCCTGAAGGTCTCGTGTCGGTGAAGCTCGTCTCCGAAATCGGCGTCGGCACGGTTGCCGCCGGCGTCTCGAAGGCGCGCGCGGACCATGTGACGATCTCGGGCTTCGAGGGCGGCACGGGCGCTTCTCCGCTCACCTCGATCAAGCATGCCGGTTCTCCCTGGGAGATCGGCCTTGCCGAGACGCATCAGACGCTGGTGCTGAACCGTCTGCGCGGCCGCATCACGGTGCAGGTCGACGGCGGTGTTCGCACGGGCCGCGACGTCATCATCGGCGCTCTGCTCGGCGCCGACGAATTCGGCTTTGCGACCGCACCGCTCATCGCGGCCGGCTGCATCATGATGCGCAAGTGCCATCTGAACACCTGCCCGGTCGGCGTCGCGACGCAGGATCCGGAACTCAGGAAGCGTTTCGTCGGCACGCCCGAGCACGTCATCAACTATTTCTTCTTCGTCGCCGAGGAAGTGCGCGAATACATGGCCTCGCTCGGCTATCGCTCGTTCAACGAAATGATCGGCCAGCTCCACATGCTCGACAAGCGCAAGGTCGTCGAACACTGGAAGGCGCATGGCCTCGACTTCTCGCGGCTGTTCCACGCGCCGCAGGTCGACGGCAAGGTCGCGATTTTCAAGAGCGAAGAGCAGGATCACAAGATCGACCACGTGCTCGACCGCAAGCTCATCGCCGAGGCGAAGACCGCGATCGAGACGAAGAAGCCGATCCAGATCGAGATGCCGATCGGCAATGTCGACCGCACCGCGGGCGCCATGCTTTCCGGCGTCATCGCCAGACGGTATGGCCATGCGGGCCTGCCGGACGACACGATCCATGTGAAGTTCAACGGCACCTCCGGGCAGAGCTTCGGCGCCTGGGTCGCCCACGGCGTCACGCTTGAGCTCGAAGGCCAGGCCAACGACTATGTCGGCAAGGGTCTCTCGGGCGGGCGTCTCATCGTCTACCCGCCGAAGAACACGAGGATCGTGCCCGAGAAGTCGATCATCGTCGGCAACACCGTGCTTTATGGCGCAATTTCCGGCGAGTGCTACTTCCGCGGCGTCGCCGGCGAACGCTTCGCGGTGCGCAACTCCGGCGCGATCGCCGTCGTCGAAGGTACGGGCGATCACGGCTGCGAATACATGACCGGCGGCGTCGTCGTCGTGCTCGGCGAGACGGGCCGCAACTTCGCGGCCGGCATGTCGGGCGGCATCGCCTATGTCCTCGACGAGGACGGCATGTTCGAAAAGCGCTGCAACATGGCAATGGTCGACCTCGAACCGGTGGAAGCCGAACTCGAGCTGATGGAGAAGCTTCATCATCAGCGCAGCGATCTCGCGAGCCATGGCCGCGTCGACGTCATGTCGGATATGACACGCTTCGATGCGGAGCGTCTTCGCCAGCTCATCGAAAATCACGCGCGCTACACCAACTCGTCGCGCGCCAAGGACATACTCGCCGACTGGGCCGCGATGCTGCCCAAATTCCGCAAGGTCATGCCGGTCGAATACCGGCGTGCCCTGAAGGAAATGGCGCGCGCGCAGGAAAGCGCCGCCGAGGCAATCGCCGTGGCAGGAGAGTAAGCGTGGGCAAGATCACAGGGTTTCTCGAAATCGACCGGCAGGATCGCAAGTACCTGCCGGCGTCGGACCGCGTCCGCAACTACAACGAGTTCGTCATTCCGCTCGACGAGAAGGCGACGCGCGACCAGGCCGCGCGCTGCATGGATTGCGGCATCCCCTACTGCCACAATGGCTGCCCGGTGAACAACCAGATCCCCGACTGGAACGATCTGGTCTATCACGCCGACTGGGAAGAGGCCTGCCGTAACCTCCATTCGACCAACAACTTCCCGGAGTTCACGGGCCGCATCTGCCCCGCGCCCTGCGAGGCGTCCTGCACGCTGAACCTCACCGACGCGCCCGTCACCATCAAGACGATCGAGTGCTCGATCGTCGATCGCGGATGGGCCGAAGGCTGGATCAAGCCGGACGTGCCGCAGAAGAAGACCGGCAAGAAAGTCGCCGTCATCGGTTCGGGTCCGGCGGGTCTTGCCTGCGCGCAGCAGCTCGCTCGCGCCGGCCATGACGTTCACCTCTTCGAAAAGAACGCGAAGGCCGGCGGGTTGCTCCGCTACGGCATTCCGGACTTCAAGATGGAGAAACATCACGTCGACCGCCGCGTCCGTCAGATGGAAGCGGAAGGCGTGACGTTCCATTACGGCGTCCATGTCGGCGTCAACAAGAAGGCGAAGGATCTCGCCGACGAGTTCGACGCTGTCGTGCTTGCCGGTGGCGCCGAGCATCCGCGCGATCTGCCCGTCGAGGGCCGCGATCTTCGCGGCGTGCACTTCGCAATGGAATTCCTGCCGCAGCAGAACCGCCGCGTCTCGGGCGAGCCGTTGATGAATGCCGAGCCGATCCTCGCGGGCGGCAAGCATGTCGTCGTCATCGGTGGCGGCGATACGGGTTCCGACTGCATCGGCACTTCCTTCCGCCAGGGCGCCATTTCGGTGACGCAGCTCGAAATCATGCCCTCGCCGCCCGAGAAGGAAAACAAGCTCCTGACATGGCCCGACTGGCCGCTCAAGATGCGCACCTCGTCGAGCCAGGCGGAAGGCGCCGTCCGCGACTTCGCCGTCATGACGAAGCGGCTTATCGGCGAAGGCGGTCAGGTGAAGGCGATCGAATGCGCGCGTCTCGACGACAAGATGCAGGCGATCCCCGGCAGTGAATTCGAGCTCAAGGCCGATCTCGTGCTGCTTGCGATGGGCTTCGTTCATCCAGTGCATGAAGGTATGCTGAAGGAGCTCGGCGTCGATCTCGACAAGCGGGGCAACGTGGCGGCCGATACGGCGACCTACAAGACCGGCCATGAGAAGGTTTTCTCGGCGGGCGACATGCGCCGCGGTCAGTCGCTGGTCGTCTGGGCGATCCGCGAAGGCCGCCAGGCGGCGCGCGAAGTCGACCTCTTCCTGATGGGCGAGACGACCCTGCCGCGCTGATCGTCCGCCGCATCATCTATTGAAAGGCCCCGCTGATCCGGCGGGGCCTTTTTCATTGCTGGACAGGCGACGCGCAACGGATTTGACTGAGTGCCGTCTGTGATCGGGGAGGATTTATATGCTGACGCGGCTCAGGGGCGGAATCGGCGCGCGCGTCGTCATCTTTCTGGGCATCTGCCTTCTCTTCGGCAGCCTCGTCGGCTTCTGGACCTATCGTCAATATAGCGGCGTGGCCGAACGGCTGGCGATCGACTCGGCGCGACGGACCGGGAATTTCGCGGAAGCGATCAACGAACAGATCGTCCGCAACAGCTTCGCCGCGCTGCAGGCCATGTCCGGTTTCCAGCGCGTTCAGGGCATGAAGCCGTCGGACTGCCACGACGTCGCCGCCTTCTTCCTGGAGCACTCCAACGGCTACGCCAATGTCGGCGCCGTGACGCCGGACGGAAAGCTCTATTGCAGCGCCGTCACTCCGGATCATCCGATCGACCATTCGAAAAGCGTGTGGTTCAAGCGCGCGATGGCGTCCGGTCGGTTCTCCGTCGGCGATTATCAGATAAGCCCCGTCACCGGAGCAGGCGTCGTCATGTTCAGCCTGCCGGTCAAGGACCAGCATGGCCGTATTTCACAGATTCTCTTCTTCTCGCTCCAGGCGGATTATCTTCGCCGTTCCATTCAGATGCCCGACCTGCCGCTTCAATCCTCGGTGACGGTGATCGACCAAGACGGTCACGTCCTTGTCAATCAGCCGCAGAGAGGGATCAAGGTCGGGCAAGACGTATCCTCGTGGCCGATCGCGAAGCGCGCCATGTCGGCAGATCAGGGTTTCGTCGTGGAGGAAACGGGCCTCGACGGCGAACGCCGCGTCTTCGCGGTCGGCGACATCTATGCCGATGAAGGTTCGGTACCGGGAAATCTGCATGGTATCAAGTCGATGTCCTTCATCGTCGGCGTTCCGGCGCGGCGCGACATCGGCGCGATCCTCTCGCCGGTCAAAACCGCCGGTGCGTCCGTCGGGTTTTTCTTTCTGACGTTCCTCATCGGCACCTACCTCTTTCTGTCGCGCACGGTACTGACGCCGATCCGGTCAATCCAGTCGGCCGCCGAGCGGTTGAGCCGCGGCGACATGACGGTGCGTCTGCCGAACGAGGAACGGCATGACGAGATCGGCGCGCTTTCGACGGCCTTCAATGCGATGGTCGATGCCATCGTCTCGCGCGATGCCGATCTGAGGCGCGCGAATGATCGTCTCCGGCGCATCCTCGACACGGAACCCGCCTGCGTCCTCATCGCGGACAACAAACTCAACGTCGTCGACATCAACCAGGCCGGCCTCGATCTTCTTCGCGCGGCGCACAGCAGCGATATCGTCGGGAAATCCTTCGTGCGGTTCGTCGCGTCGGAAGATCTCGAGCGTTTCAACCAGCATCTGGGGCAGGTGACGCGCGGCAAGACAGAGTCCATCGTGCTGCAGATCGTCAATCTCGACGGGGAGCGACGCTGGATCGAATCCCATGCCGCGGAAATCGATCTCGGCGAAGGAAGCGGTCGCTCGGGCATCGCCATCATCCGCGACAAGACCGACGAACTCGCGACTGCCGCACAGCTCGTTCAGGCGCAGAAGATGGAATCGATCGGGCGGCTCACCGGCGGCGTCGCACATGATTTCAACAATCTGCTGACCGTCATTCTCGGCAATGCCGAAGCTCTGGCCGATCACCTCGAAGACAAATCCGATCTGCAACGGCTTGCCCGCATGATCGAAAGCGCGGCCCAGCGCGGCGCGGAACTCATCCACCACATGCTGGCCTTCTCGCGGCGTCAGGTGCTGAGGCCGACCGACCTCAACGTCAACACGCTCATCGCCCAAATGGCTGACCTCATCGACCGGACGCTCGGCGAGGACATTCGCATCCGCATCGAGACTGCGCCCGATCTCTGGCTGACCGCCGCCGATCCGGCGCAGATGGAATCCGCCATCCTCAACCTGTCGCTCAATGCGCGCGACGCCATGCCCGATGGCGGCACCCTGACCATCGAGACCGAGAACACCCATCTCGACGAGGATTACGCGGCGCTCAATCCCGGGGCGGAGTCCGGCGACTATGTGCTGATCGCCGTTTCCGATTCGGGAACGGGCATAGCGCCGGACATTCTCGAAAAGGTCTTCGATCCTTTCTTCACGACCAAGGCGCCCGGCAAGGGCTCCGGCCTCGGCCTCAGCATGGTCTACGGCTTCGTCAAGCAGAGCCAGGGCCATATCAAGATCTATAGCGAGATCGGACAGGGAACGACCATCCGGATCTACCTGCCGCGCAGCCTGAGCGAAGGTGCGCGCGCCTTCGAGGATGCCACACCGACCGACAATGCCGGACGGGGCGAAACCATTCTGGTGGTCGAAGACGAAGCGGGCGTGCGTTCCTTCGTCTGCGATCAGCTCCGCCGGCTCGGCTATAAGGTCATCGAAGCGCGCGACGCGGACGGGGCGCTTGCCGTGTTCGACAGCGGCCAGCACATCGACCTCCTTTTTACGGACGTCGTCCTGCCCGGCCGCCTGAACGGGCGGCAACTCGCGGACATCGCAGCGACCAAGCAGCCCGGTCTCAATGTGCTCTACACGACCGGCTATACGGAAAACGCCGTCGTCCATAACGGCAAGCTCGATGCCGGGGTAAGGCTCCTCACCAAACCCTATCGCCGCGGCGATCTCGCCCGGCAGGTCCGGCAGGCGCTCGATGCGTCGAACAAAAACTAGACTATGGTCTATTATTATGGCTAAGCTGGTTCAAACGAAATTGAGCCGGAAACCATGAGCCAGACAGACCAACAACGCGCATTCGAGCGCCTCGTCGTCGATATCGCCTCCCTTGGCGGCAAGGCAGAGCTTGAAAATGCGACCCGCCGGGCCAAGGCCGGGGAAGCGGAAGCCGCGCTTTCAGTCGCCGCCGCGATCGCCCGGATCGGCTTCGCGACCCCCGAAGCCGCAATGCCCGTTCTCGACTGCATCACGACGGCCTGGCTCGATCTCGCACCCGGCACCTTGGCCGTCCCGCAGGGGCAGCAAGAAGCCGCCTTCGCCGAACTGGCGACGCCCGGCCTTGTCGGCCCCGACTTCTGGGATCGCTTCTGGGATTTCGTCGGAAATCCCGGCAGCAGCGGCGACGAAGTGACGGCACGTGTTGCCTCGCTCGGCGCCGCGCTGCATGAGAGCGTCAAGGCGCGCGCTATCAGGGTCGCGGAAACGCATCCGGGCGCGGCCGACGCCGCCACGCGCCCCCTGCCGCCGCGCCTCACTCTCGACGTGCTGGGCGCGCAGCCCGAAGGCTCGCTCGGCCATGCGTTCTACCGCCTCATCGTCGACAACGACTTCAATCTCGAAGTGCTCGACCGCGAGGCGATCGGGCTCGCTGAAATGCACCCTGCCCTCGCCTATCTCAACACCCGCATTCTGCAGATGCACGACGTCTGGCATCTGATGGGCGGTTATCGCACGACCGCCCTGCAGGAAGTCGGCATCTCCGCTTTCCAGCTTGCGCAGTTCGGCCACGGCTATTCCGGCATGCTGATCGCCACGGCGGCGGCGACATCCGCCTTCAATTCACCGGAAGCCTTCGGCCTCATCATGCAGCTCATCGCGGAAGGCTGGCTCCACGGCCGCATCACGCCGTCCTTCATGGCCATCGAATGGGAGAAGGAATGGCATCTGCCGATCGCCGAAATTCGCGCACGGCACGGCATCAGAGCTTTCGAGAGCGTTTTCCCCGCCGATCTCATCGAGCAGATGCGCGACGCCGCCTGACGGCCTCAGCCTTTGGCGTCGCCAAGTGCGCCGCGTAGTTCGATGGCGCCTTCGCGTCTGGGCGTCTGCGGCGCGATGCTCGCCTTCAATTCTGTCCAGTCGGTGCTCCGCCAGCGCTCCACCGTTGCGCGAATGATCGCGACCGGCTTCGTCAGCCCATTCTTTTCCATCTGCTCGTTCCAGGTCGTCGAAAGCGCGACGACGGCATCCTGCAGCGGTCCGACGCCGAAGCCGTTCACCACGGTAACGAGCTGGCTGCTGTTGAAGAGCAGCAGCATCGCGACGACGATCCACATGGCCCGGATGAAGCGCACGGCATTCCTGCGCGTCTTCTCTTCGCGTTCGAGATCGGCGAGCCGCACGGCCTGCACTCTTTCGTCGTTGGCGGTCCTGTCTTCGAGAAGGTCGAGCATGGGTCTTCCCTCAGAACTGGAAATAGATGAAAGGCGCAACGCCTTCGGGCGCCACCGCCCAGATCGCGATGATGCCGGCGCCGAGTAACAACCCGAGCAGCGGCGACGGCAAGGCGCGGATCGTGACGGCGAGTTCGCGCCCGAGATTGCGCGGCGTGAATTGAAAGAGCATGCCGAGCACGATCAGACCGACGATGAAGGGCGTCACATGATCGTGCGGGCCGGTCCAGTCGCCAAGGCCCTTCAGATAATCCCGCGCCGTTCCAAAGCTGTCGGCGCGGAAGAATATCCAGGCGAAGCAGACGAAATGAAACGTCCAGATAACGCCGACAACGTGCTGCGCGAAATTTCCGAGCCTCGTCAGCGGCCCTTCCTCGTCGGCATTCGGCGGCGCCAGTTCGTCGAGCTTCGATTTGACGAAACGCTCGATCCCGAGCATCGCGCCGTGGAACGAGCCCCAGAAGACGAAGGTCCAGGCCGCGCCGTGCCAGACGCCGCCGAGAAACATCGTCAGGAAGAGGTTCCGATAGGTCTTCGCTTCGCCGTAGCGACTGCCGCCGAGCGGGATGTAGAGATAATCCCGGAGCCAGCTCGACAGCGAGATGTGCCAGCGGCGCCAGAAATCCTGAAGGCTCGCGGCGCGATAGGGTTGATCGAAATTCTCGCGGAAGCGATAGCCGAGCAGCGCGGCGACGCCGATGGCGATATCGCTATAGCCCGAGAAGTCGCAATAGATCTGCACGGCGTAGCCATAGATCCCGATCAGGAGGTCGAGCGCGCCCACCGCCGTCGGGTCGAAGAAGATCGGATCGACGAGATCGGTCGCCAGATAATTCGCGATCACCATCTTCTTGGCGAGGCCGGTCAACACCAGCACGGTGCCGACGGCCACATGCTCGCGCGTCAGTCGCGCCGGCGCGTGGAGCTGCGGAATGAAATCCGCCGCGCGCACGATCGGGCCGGCGACGAGCTGCGGAAAGAACGACTTGAAGAGCATAACGTCGAGCAGCGAACGCTCGGCTGCGACATGTCCGCGATAGACGTCGACGACGTAGGAAATGCCCTGAAAGGTGAAGAAGGAAATGCCGATGGGAAGAATGATTTCCATGAACGGCAGGTCGCGGTGCAAGCCCAGCGTCGTCAGCAGCGTGTCGAGCGACGTGAGGAAAAAACCGTAATATTTGAAGAAGGCGAGCACGCCGAGATCGACCGCAACGGTGATGCCGACGACGAGCTTTCGCAAGCCGGGCCGCGCAAGGCTGCCGAGCGCGAGGCCGCCCAGGTAATTGATGAGCGTCGTCGCGAAAAGAAGCGCGGTGAAGCGCCAGTCCCACCAGCCGTAAAAGAGGTAGCTCGCACCGACCAGAAAATATTTCCGCGGCTCAGGAAGCGCGCGCAGGCCCCATCCGACCGTGAAGACGATCAGAAAGAAAATCCCGAACTCGAGAGTCGGAAACAGCATGCCCGCCAGCGCCCAATTTTGCCAAACACGCCGTCAGGCGTCGGCTACACGCATCGCCGGCGAGGCCGGCGATGCGTCCCAATATTGGACAGTGTGTGTGAAATCTCAACGAAAGGCTGGGCTTATGGTTAATGCCCGTGGGCCCTGTCGTCAGAACTTCATGACGACGGTGGCGGTCGCCTGTTGGGAGGTCAGCTTGTCGCCGAACTGGCCGGTATAGTCGAGGTTGAGCTTGGCGTAGCCACTACCCATGCTGACGCCGATGCCCGCGAAAGGCAGATCCTTGTCGAGCGTATCGCCTTCGAGCGAAAACGCGCCGCCGGAGACGAAATGACCGTCGGCTACCGGCGTCGCATCGAGCAGTTCATGCGTGATGCCGCCGCGCACATAAGGATCGATAGCCGGGTCGCTGCCGAACGAGGTGCCGACGCGCAACTGGGCGGTCGTCCGCAGCGACTGGAAGCTGTTCGCGTCGATGGCGAGATCGACGCCGTCCCCACCGCCGCTTTCTTCATAAGCCGCCTGATGCAGGTAGGTGTAGGACGCGCCGAGGGACGGGCGGAGCGAAATCGGCCCGAGCGCCAGCGTATAGCCGACCTCCGTCGAGAGACCGCCCTGATAGCCGATCCAACTGGCATTCGTATTGCGCGTCACGTCGCCCGCCGTCACCTGCCTGTAGCCCTTGTAGCTGTCGATACCGAGGCTCGCCATCGCGTCCCAGTAGAAAGGTCCGCTGTTCAGCGCGTGGTAGAACTGGAACAGATAGCTCTGGTTGACGTCGTCGCGCGACGGATCGCTCGCGCCGTAATCCATCGCCGCATATGTGAAGGAGGCGCCCCAGACGTCGCCACCGCTGTCGCGCGTGTCGAGGCCGAAGGCGAGTGCGTAAAGCGTACCATCATAGGCTTGGGATTTTTCGCCGGCCGCGCCGCTTTCGTCGGAAGCGGCTTCCTGCGCCCAGAGGCCGGTATTGCGGTGTGGACGATAGCCGGTCGGCGCATCTCCGTCCTGCTCGTCGCTGCGCAGAAGCGCGAGGCGGTTGCTGACCAGCCCCGACGAAATATCCTGAACGCGAACCGCCTGTTCCTCGCGCGCGCCGCTGAGGTCCGGCAGGAGTTGCGAATAGACGCTCTGGATTGCGCCGACAGTCGACAGGTTGCCGACGGCCGCGCCGAATTCGTCGTCATGGACGAAAGCCGTGGGCGCGACGTCGTAGATGGCTGCGGCGTTTCCCGTGATCCCGAGGGCTGCCGCCGTCTTGCGCTGGAGCGTGATGTAGAGATCGTTGCCGCTCGTGCTCAACGTCGCGTCATAGCCGATGCCGACGCCGCCAACGGTCAGATCGTCGACGCCGCCCGATGAAAGCGACAGCGTTCCCGCGTCGACCAGCGTGATCGTTTCCGTGGTGCTCAGATAAGAGGAGAAAGTGACGCCGACCGTCGCGCCAGCCGCGAAGCTCGTCGTGCCTGTTGTCGTCAGCAGGGCGCTGGTGTTCGCCACGGCATCATAGGTGACGGCGAAGACGGAGTCGCTCGCGAAGGAGGCCGACGTCGCGTAATAGCCGGAACCCGCGCTGCGAAAGGTTGCATCCTCGACGTCGAGCGTACCGGCCGCACCTGAACTGGTGCCGCCGGTAAAGCTTGAGCCGCCGGAAAGCGTGACGTCGAGCGTTCCGCCCGATGCCACGTCGACATTGCCAGTGATCGTGCCGGCGGTCGACGTGATGGTCGAAGTGCCGCTGCCAAGCAGCATGTCGCCGGTGATCGTTCCGCTGTTCGTCAGGTCGAATGCCGAGCTCGATGCCGAGACATCGATCGCGGTCGCCGTGCCCGTTGCTGCGGTCGCTTCGATGGTGCCTGAGTTGATGATGCTCGACAGCGTGCCCGATGCATCGACGATCGCCGTCGCGTCCCCATCCGTATTGGCGATCGCCTTGATCGTGCCCGAATTGTCGATGGTGCCGAGGGAGCCGCCAGCGGCGACCGAAATACCCGTCGCCGCGCCGCCCGTTTTTCCGAGCGTCACGCCTTCGATCGTGCCTTCGTTATAAATTTCGGCGACGCTGCCGCCGGACCCGATGCTGATCGCCGTCGATGCAGCGTTGATCGCGCTCGAATAGATGATCGATGCGGTGCCCGCGTTGGCGATACCGCCGCTCAGATCCGTCGTATATCCGCTATCGGCGCCGATGCTGATGGCGGTAGCCGCCTCGCCCGAATTGCTGCCGTAGGCGTAGATATAGCCCTCATTATAGAGGCCATAGGCCTCGCTGCCCGTTCCGACATTTCCGATGGTGATGTCGGCGGGCGTCGTTGCATCCGTACCGATGATGATCGTGTTGTTGCCATAGGTGGTGATCGACTCATCCAGGCCGTTGTGCAGGCCGCCGCCGACGCTCTGGAAAATCTGGATCGCCGGACCGCCGATGACGCCGTCATTGGCGGTTGTCGAACTCGCAACCGTTCCGGTCTGCATCGTCCCGTCGTTGACGATCGCCCCCGTGGTCTGCGCCGTCACGCTGATGCCGATGCCGCCGGCACTCTCCGCGTCGATCGTGCCGTTATTGGTGACGGAGTTGTCGCTGTCGACGGTGATCGCAGTATTGGCGCCGACGCCGAGCGTGCCCGATACCGTGATGTCTCCGTCCGTCGATGTCTTCTGGGGCGTGCTCGACGAGCTGATCGTCGTCGCTGCATAGGCCACCGCGCTCCACTGCGACAGCGGTACGACGAGAACGCAAAGCTTCGCCGCACGGCGCAGTCCGCGCCGCACATCAACAGACAAATAAGACAAGGTGAATAAGCCCCCGTGAGGAATGGACCTCACTCATACGGCCGATGAAATTGAATCCGTCGCGCATATGAAACGCGCGACGAAACAATCGTCATTGATGCGAACGTTTGAAACCGGCGTTCAATGCGCCGTGCAGGTTTCGCCGCCCATCAATGCGCGCCATAATGCATCGCCCGCGCGGCGCGCGCCTTCGGGACGGAGATGCACATGATCCGGCCAGGCGAGCGGCGGGCTCGAACGCGCCCATTGATCGATGCCGCAGGGTCTGCCCATCACGCGCGAAAGATCGACATAGAAGGCGCCGTCTTTTTCCGCGACGGATTTCTGCACGCCGCGCAGCGCATCGAGTTTCGGCGGCGTGGTCCAGCCGCCGCATGTTGAGGGCGTGCCGGGCTTTGCCTTGCGCGCGCCGTCGAAAGGCCCGAGCACCGCGATCGATGCCTGCGGCGCAAGCTGTTTCAAACGCGCGATGAAGCCATCGAGCCTTGCCGCATAGGCGCGGAGATCGAGCCCGTCGTTGAAGCCTTCATTCGTGCCGTAGCCGAGAATGACGAGATCGGGCTGCAACGTTTCGATCTGGCGATCGACCACCGCCTGATCCCAATGGCCGACGACATCGAGCGTCGCGCCGCTGACGCCGTAGCTGTCGTAGCGAATGCCCGGCTTCTTCGTGAGCAGCGCCCAGCCGAGCAACACCACGTTTCCATCCCCCGCCGGGTGGAGTTCCAACCGATGGCCCGCTGTCGCCGGAACATAGAGCCGCACCAGTCCGGGCGCTTCCGCATGCGTCGAAAGCCGCGAGGGCGCAGCGCCGTCGATCGACAGCACCAGCGACCCCGATGCGGGTCCGCCCATCGCATCGATCTCGACCGCATCGAACGATCCGCTCTCACGTTCGATGGATGCCGTTGCCGCCGTGCTCGCCGATGCGATCCGGTAGCCCGCGATGCCGAAAGGCCCTGCGGCATTCGCCTTGAGGCTCGATGCGACCTCCCACGGCCCCGTCATCGCGACCCGGTATCCGTCTGGCTCGTAATAGCGATAGGGCAGACCGGGCGGCAGCGCGCGGCCGGCATCGCCATAGGCCTCTGACCAGCGGGCGCGCAGCACACCGGTCATATGGTCGAGCGCGATATGGCTGTCGCCGAGATGGAGAACTTTGATTGTCTTGCGTTCACCCCTGGCAAGCTTGCCAAGCGCCGCGTGGAAATTCGCCAGGCTTGCAGGCGCTTGCGACGGCAGGCAGCGCGGCTCGGCGGCGCAAGCCGACACGAGGGCAAGAAGAGCCGCTACGGCGATTTTCGCGCCGCGCATACGAACTGTCGGGCGTTCAACGCGCAGCACCGGTCCAGCGCCAGTCGTCGCTGCGCCCGCGGCGAATATCGGCCACGTCGTAGCCTTGCGTCGCGGCGCTCGCTGATGCCCGCCGGTCGTCGGACCCGGCGCTCGTCATCACGGCCGATGTGACAGCGCCGGCCGAGGCCGTCTGCGCCGTCACGAGCCCCCGATCCACGTCTCCCGTGATCGTGCCGGCGATACCGCGCGCGAGAAGTTCATAGCCTTCCATCGTGAAGTGGATGCCATCCTCGGCGCGGAGCAGGCGCTTCTTGCCGGCGGCGTCCGTGCCATAAGCTTCGTATTTTCCATCTTCGTCGGCGGCGAGCGCATGCGTCGGGATGAAGGTGACGCCATTCGCCGCCGCGCGTTTCTCGAAAATCCCGGAGAAATTTTCCATGTCCGCTTCGAAGCCGGGGCTGCGCATGACGGGAAGACCGACCCAGTAAATGCGCGCCCCCGCCGCCTTCAGCGTCGCCGTGAAATCGTCGACGCGCGCGTCATAGACCTCACGCCATTTCGGCTCGAAGAGCGCATAGCGATTGCCGTTCTCGATGATCGTCTGGCGGTCGTTCGTGCCCATGACGACGACGTCAATGTCGATCTTCGTATCGGCAGCAGCTTCGCG